>VBPB01000129.1:0-5447 GCA_005893365.1 Candidatus Eiseniibacteriota bacterium | reverse complement strand
AAGCAGTACCATCTGAGCCTGGCCGCCGACCCCGGGAACCACCGGGTGGAGGCCAAGCTCCAGGCGCTCCGGTAGACGCGGTGGAACCGACCATGCCGCATGGGGTACGAACGACAGGTGAGTCGAAGCGTGGCACCTGACCGCGATCCGGCAGCGCCCCCGATCCTGAGCCTCTCGGACGAGGATCTCATGGCGCGGGTCGCGGAGGATGACGAGCGCGCCTTCACGGAGCTGGTCCGCCGCTTCCAGAGCCGCGTCATGAACCTCATCACCCGGGTGCTGAACGACCGGGAGTGCTCGGACGATCTCGCCCAGGAGGTGTTCGTCCGGGTATTCGTCCACCGGCGGAACTATCGCCGGGGTTCGAAGTTCAGCACCTGGCTGTTCACCATCGCCGCGAATCTCGCCAAGAACGAGATCCGGCGGCGGGTCAGGAAGCGCAACTGGTTCAGCTTGGACGCGCTCCAAGAGATGGTGCACGACAGCGCGATCCAGCTGGCCGATCCGACCGAAGGCCAGGAGACCGTGCTCCAGCGCGAGCAGCTCCAGGAGGCGGTCGGCGGGGCGATCGCGGCGGTGCCGGAGAAGTACCGCGTGGCGCTGGTGCTGCGCGACATCGAGGGATTCGCCTACGAGGAGATCGCACAGATCCTCCGCATCCCGGGCGGCACGGTGCGCTCGCGCATCAACCGCGCGCGCGGGATGCTGAAACGCAAGCTGGTACCGCTCCTGCGCAAGGGAGGCACGGCATGAACTGTGGCGACGCCCGCCGGCTCTTCGGAGCCTACTGGGACGACGAGGTCACCCTCGCCGAGCGCGAGTGGCTGGAGGCGCACTTCACCGCCTGCGCCGGCTGCCGCACCGAGTACGAGACCTGGGCGCGCGCGATCGAGCTGGTCGGCGCGCTGCCCCGCGTCGAGGTGACGCCCGGCCTGGCCGAGCGCACGCTGGCGCGCGCCCGCCGCGCCACCGTGGCCCCGGACCGGCTGCCGGTGCGGCCGGCGCGATGGATCCCGGTCACGGCCACCGCGGCCCTGCTCACCATCGCCGCGACCATGCTGATGCAGTGGATGGGGATCACCCCGGTGGCGCGGGTGGCACCGGCCCCCCACGCCACGACGGTCACCGAGCCGGTGCTGGTGAACGCCGGCGGCGCGGTGGCGAGCCCGACCGGCGATGGGCGCCGGGCGAGCGATGCGGTCGCCGACGCCGACTGGGCGGCCGGAGTCCCCGACAGCCTCTTCGACCACCGCGCGGACGTCGAGTTCATCCTCGACCCGGTGACGCTGCGCAAGGGCCGGGCCCACACCGTGCTGCACCTCGATCCGAACGTGCGGGGCGACAAGGCCGTCATCACCTTCTAGTCGCAGGAGCTGCCTCGTGGCGATGCGCATCTCCCTCACGCGTGCGATCCGGACCGCGATCCTGGGGCTGGCGCTCGTCCTCGCCGTGGCCCCCGCCGCGTCGGCGCAGGGCACGCTCTCGGCGCTCCAGACCGACGTGGACCAGATCGCACGCCGCGCGCGGCCATCGGTGGTCACGGTGTTCGCGCTGCGCACGGAGGCCGTGGCCAAGGCGGCGGCTTCCGCGGCGCCCGTCCCGCCCCGCGTGCGCACCCGGGTCGGCTCCGGCGTCGCCGTGGACGAGCACCTGGTGCTCACCACCGCCAGCGTGGTGCTGGAGGCCGAGCGGCTGCTGGTGAGCACCGCCAACGGACTCCAGGTCGAGGCCGAGATCGTCGGCGTGGACCCGGTCTTCAACCTGGCGCTGCTGAGCGTGCCCACGCTGCGCCTGCCGCCGATCCGCTTCGCCGCGGCCCGTTCGGCGCGCGTCGGCGACTGGGTGATCTCGCTCGGGACCTCCTACAACGCGCAGCCGACCCAGTCGCTCGGCAACGTGGCCCAGCGGCACCGGGAGCCGGGTCAGGCCCTGCTCCAGCTCACCAACACCGTCTATCCGGGCAACAGCGGGGCGGCCGCCCTCAACATCCACGGCGAGCTGGTGGGCCTGGTGACCGGCGAGCTGGGCTTCCCCGCCCTGAGCGGGGGCGACGCCGACGCGGACCGCGGTCCCGGCGGGGCCAGCTTCGCCATGCCGGTCGAGAGCCTGCGGCCGGTGCTCGAGAGCCTCAAGACCCAGGGGCGGGTGCGCCACGGCTATCTGGGCGTGAAGACCTTGGCGGCGAGCCTGGAGAGCGATCGCGAGGGCGGGCCCAGCACGCCGATCGGCGCGCTCGTCGAGGGCATCATCGGCGGCAGCCCGGCGCAGCGCGTGGGGCTCAGGCCCGGCGACCTGATCGTCGCCTTCGACGGCGAGCGCGTCGAGACGCCCGACCAGCTCGCCCGCTGGGTGCTCGCCACGCCGCCGGGCCGCACCGTCACCATCGTCTGGGTGCGGCGCGAGGTCGGCTATAACGGCGCGGTGGTGCTCAACGAATCGCCCGAGCGCGTGCCGGCGTGGCTGGCCGGGGCCGGCGCCGATCCGCCCGAGGAGCCGCACAAGGTCGCCGAGCTGGACCGCGAGATCCGGCGCCTCAGCCAGGAGCTGGACCGCCAGCGGGACGCGACCGGTTCTCCGCCGCGCTAGGGTCCCGGACCGGGAATCATGGGCATGCCCCGCGCAGGGATCGTGGACGCCGGCAGGGAGCGACGACGACGCGTATCCGTCGCGTTACGCGGAGGAGGAGCGACGCCACCAGCGGCCCCGCGGACCCGCGCGGCGTGTGCATGATTTCCGGTTCGGGACCCTAGCCTTTAGTCTGCGGCCGTGCCGGCCGACCTGGTCCTCCGCTTCCCTTCGCCGCGGGTCTCCTCGCGCATCCGCGTGCGTCGTGGATCCTTGGACCAGCTCGGGGCCCTGACGCGCCGGGCGACCGCGGCCTCCCGGGTCGCGGTGGTGAGCGACCCGCGCGTGGCCGCCCTCTACGGCACCCGCGCCCGGCGCTCGCTGCGCCGGGCCGGGATCGCCGGCGCGCTGGTCTTGGTGCCGCGCGGCGAGCGCGCCAAGCGCCCGCAGAGCCTGGCGCGGCTCTGGGATCGCCTGGCGGCCCTGGGGCTCGGCCGCCGCGACGCGCTGGTGGCGCTCGGCGGCGGCGTGGTCGGCGACCTCGCCGGATTCGCGGCCGCCACCTGGCTGCGCGGTGTCCCCTGGGTGGGCGTCCCGACCACGCTGCTGGCGCAGGTGGACAGCAGCGTCGGCGGCAAGACCGGCGTCGATCTCGCGGCGGGGAAGAACCTGGTCGGCGCGTTCCACCAGCCGGTCCTGGTGGTCGCCGATCCCGACACGCTCGCGACGCTGAGCGCCCGCCAGCGCCGGGCCGGGCTCGCCGAGGTGGTGAAGATGGGCGTGGGCGTGGACGCGGCGCTCTTCCGTTGGATCGAGCGTCACGCGGAGGCCCTGCGCGCCGGCGATCCCAAGACGCTCGCGGTGGTGGTGCGCGCCGCGGTCGCGGCCAAGGCGCGCGTCGTCCGTGGTGACGAGCGCGAGCGCGAGGGGGGAGCCCGCACCGCGCTCAATCTCGGCCACACCCTCGCCCACGCGATCGAGGCCGCCTGCGGCTACCGCGGCCCGCTCCACGGCGAGGCGGTGGCGATCGGCCTGCGCGCCGCGGCCCGGCTGTCGCGACAGGTCGCCGGACTCAGCGCGGGCGATCACGCGCGGGTCATCCGGTTGCTCGACCGGCTCGGCCTGCCGCGCCGCATGCCGGCGACTCGGGTGGCGCGGCTCGAGGCCGCGATGCGACTGGACAAGAAGCGCGCGCGCCAGGTGCGCTGGGTGTTGACGCCCCGAATCGGCCATGCTAGCGTGCCGCGACCGATCGACCGCCGACTCGTGCGGGCCGCCCTGCTCGACGTCGGGGCCAAGGTCTGAGGCCTATGCACATCCTGGTACTGCATGGTCCCAACCTCGACGCGCTCGGCACACGCGAGCCCGAGGCCTACGGGCACGACACCCTCGCGGAAGTCGACCGGCGTCTCGGGACTCTGGCCCGCGAACTCGGCGTCGAGATCGAGTGTCAGCAGAGCAACCATGAGGGCGTGCTGATCGACGCGCTCCACCGGGCACGCGGACGCTCACACGGCGTCCTCCTCAACGCGGGAGGCCTGACGCACACCAGCGTGGCGCTTCGCGATGCCGTGACCGCCTCCGGCCTCCCGGTGGTGGAGGTCCATCTGACCAACCCCAACGCCCGGGAGCCCTTCCGCCACGCGTCGTTCATCTCGGGCGCGGCCTTGGGGCTCGTCCAGGGCTTCGGCGTGGACAGCTACCTGCTCGGGCTGCGGGGCTTGGCCGCCCGTGTCGCGCATGGCACGCGCTAAGGGCGGGCCGGGCCGCCCGGCCGGGCGGGCACGGACGGTCAAGTCGCCCGCCGCCCCTGCCGACAACTCCGTCAGGACCAAGCCCGGAGGCTTCGAGCTTCCCGAACTGCGCCGGCTCATCGAGTTGGTTCAGGAGACCGGGATCGGCGAGCTCGAGGTGACGGCCGGGGGACGGACGATCCGGATCGCCGCGGCCACGAAGGCCGGCACGGTCACCACGGCGTCCGCGCCGGTCCACGCCGTCGAGGTGACGGCACCGGCCGATGCGGCCCGGGCGCCGGCCGCGGCCGGGACCGACGCGCTGGTCCCGATCGTGTCGCCGATGGTCGGGACGTTCTATCGCGCTCCGGCGCCGGACGCGGATCCCTACATCGAGGTGGGCGACCGCGTCGAGGTGGGCCAGACGGTCTGCATCGTCGAGGCGATGAAGCTGATGAACGAGATCCAGGCCGAGGCGACGGGCCGCGTGGTCCGGATCCTGGTCGAGAACGCCCAGCCCGTGGAGTACGGACAGAAGCTCTTCCTGATCGAGCCTTGATGGACGCGCCTCCCGCCGGGCCGGACGGCCGGGCGGGCAGGGCAGGAACCGCCGGGGTGCCCGCGCCGTCCGCGCGGCGCCTCGCGCATCGGACGGACCCATGAACATCCGCAAAGTGCTTGAGAAGATGATCGCCGCCCGGGCCAGCGATCTGCACCTCAAGGCCGGCACGCCGCCGATCGTGCGCGTGGACGGCATCCTCTACACGCTGGAGGAGCCCGCCCCCACCGCGCAGGAGGTGCGCGAGGTGTGCAAGCAGCTCCTCAACGAGGAGCAGCTGGCCCACTTCACCAGCCACAACGAGATCGACTTCGCCTTCGGCGTCTCGGGCCTGGCGCGGTTCCGCGCCAACCTGTTCGTCCAGCGCGGGACCCCGGCGGTCGCCCTGCGGCACGTGCCGGTCGAGGTGCCCGGGATCGAGGACCTGAACCTCCCCCCGGCGGTGCGCGAGCTGGCCTTCCTGCCGCGCGGCCTGGTGCTGGTCACCGGACGCACCGGCTCCGGCAAGTCCACCACCCTGGCGGCGATGCTCGACGCGGTCAATCGCGTCACGACCCGCAACATCATCTCGGTCGAGGACCCGATCGAGT
>VBPB01000128.1:7381-8350 GCA_005893365.1 Candidatus Eiseniibacteriota bacterium | reverse complement strand
CGCCGGCGCGCTCCAGGCTGCACCGCCGGCCGGCTCCGCGCCGACACAGGGCGCCGGGGGCACCCCCGCGGCCGGCCAGCGCCCGCCCGACGGCTCGCGCTACCAGGCGTGGTGGGATCGGTCGCGGCTGATGGCCGCGCGCGTCACCGCCCGCGGCGGGCGGATGAACGAGATCTTCGAGCTGGGCCAGGACGGGAAGTCGCTCGTCATCCGCACCAGCGTCGAGCTGCGCCCGGATACGCCGCCGATCGAGATCAAGCGCGTCTACGATCGGTACGAGGGAGAGTGAGGCGGTCCGCGGACCCGGTCGCGCGAGCGTCCGCCGCGGGCCCTACTTCCGGCGCATGAGCAGCAGCGTGATGTCGTCCGTGCGCGGCGAGCCGGCCAGGAACTCGTCCACGCGCGCCAGCAGCCGTTCGCGCATCGTCGCCAGGTCCGCCGCGCCGCTCTCCTCCAGCACGGCCGCGCGCACGCCGGCGTCGTCGAACATCGCCTCGCCCTTCTGCGCCTCGGGGATGCCATCGGTGAAGAGCGCGAACGTTTCGCCCGGCTCGATCACCGTGGAGAGGGTGGTGTAGGGGAACTCCGGCAGCACGCCGAACGGCGGGCCGCCGCTCTCCAGCTCGCGCAGCCCGCCCCCGCGCGCGAGCAGCGGCGGCGGATGGCCCGCGTTCACGTAGTCCAACCTCCCGGTGGCGGTGTCGAGGCAGCCGACGACCCCGGTCACGAATCGCCGCCGGTCGGTGGTGCGGTGGAGCATCGCGCCGAGCCGCCGCGACAGGTCCGCGGGATCGGCGCACGAGTCGTAGAGCACCCGCGCCGAGGCCAGGAACGACGACATGAGCAGGGCCGCCCCCATCCCCTTGCCGGTCACGTCCCCGACCAGGAAGACCAGCCGCCCGTCGGGGCGCACGTGGAAGTCGTAGAGGTCGCCGCCGACCTCGTTGCAGGCCTCGATGAACGCATCCA
>VBPB01000128.1:0-7167 GCA_005893365.1 Candidatus Eiseniibacteriota bacterium | reverse complement strand
ATCGCCGACTGCACCGACTGGGCGACGATGCTCTGCTGCGCCTGGAAGCGGGGATCGACGGCGGTGTCGCGCGTCAGCACCGAGGCGCACTCGGCCAGCACCTTGCGCATGATGGAGCGGGACAGCACCAGCGGCCGGTCGGCGCGGCCGCCCTTGGTGCGCGCGGCGATCTGCAGCGGCTCGGCGTCGGGCCCCTGGTCCATCAGCAGCACGTAGCGCGTGGCCGGGACCGCCTTCTCGACGAACTGGAGCAGCTCGTCGCAGGTCTCCTTGAGCGGCCGCGGCATCACCAGCAGCTGGCCGGCATCGGCGAGCAGGTGGACGAGTCGCGCGGGGTCGCGGCCGGCGGCCACGCGCTGGTCGAGGATGTTCCCGGTCTTGAGGCGCAGCGTGGTGCCGACGATCGACTGCTCGTTGAGGCGCAGGCGCGGGCGCGCCTCGTCGCCGGACAGGAGCAGCGTGACGTGGCCGATCTCCACCTGGTCGCCGGCTTCCAGCAGGATGGGCTCGGTCGCCTCGCGGCCGTTCACGCGCGTGCCGTTGCGGCTGCCGAGGTCGCGCAGGTAGAACTGGCCCCCGCGCGCGGTGATCTCGGCGTGGTCCTTGGAGACGGTGCCGTCGGGGATGTGGATCGGGTGGCGCGAGGAGCGGCCGATGCCCAGCACCGCGCCTTCGAGCGGCCACGAGCAGCGCTTGTCGCCGACCATACCGGTGAGGAACAGGGCCATCGGACCTCCACGCCTGAAGCGGCGGCGAATGTAGCACAGGGTCGGGCGGCACTGTGGCCGATCGGCGGCGGGAATCGGTGGGTGGATCGCCCACGTCGTGGGACCATGAAAACTCGAAGGCGGACTTCGAGATTTCGTGGTACCGTGGCGGCCATGATCCCTCGCACCGCCGATCGGCGGCAGGTGGCCGGGTTGCTCGGGCGCGCCCCGGTGGTCGCGATCCTCGGCGCCCGCCAGGTGGGGAAGTCGACCCTCGCCCGCCAGTCGATCGCGAAGGGGTACGACCGCGTGACGGTGTTCGACTTGGAGCGGTCGGACGACCTGGCCGCGCTCGCCGATCCGCTCCGGACACTGGAATCGCTGCGCGGACTCGTCATCATCGACGAGGTCCAGCGCCGGCCGGACCTGTTCCCGACGCTGCGCGTGCTTGCGGATCGGCGGCCGCTCCGGGCGCGCTTCCTGGTTCTCGGCAGCGCGTCACCGGAGTTGCTTCGCCAGTCGTCGGAGTCGCTCGCCGGCCGGATCGCCTATCACGAGCTGGGCGGGCTCTCGCTGGAGGAAGTGGGCGCGCGCAATCTGGATCGACTGTGGCTTCGCGGCGGGTTCCCGCGGTCGTATCTGGCCCGCTCCGCGGCGCACAGCGCCGAATGGCGGGAAAACTTCATCCGCACGTACCTCGAGCGCGATGTTCCCGAGCTGGGGATCCGCATCCCATCCGGGACCCTGCGGCGATTCTGGTCGATGCTGGCCCACTGGCACGGCCAGGTCTGGAACGCCTCCGAATTCGGGCGTTCCTTCGGAGTCTCGGACCACACCGTACGGCGCTACCTCGACATCCTGACCCAGACCTACGTGGTGCGCCAGCTGCTGCCGTGGCATGAGAACATCGCCAAGCGCCAGGTGAAGTCCCCCCGGGTGTACGTCACGGACTCGGGCCTGCTGCACGCGCTGCTGGGGGTGGATTCGATGGATGCGCTCACGCGACACCCCAAGGTCGGTGCCTCCTGGGAGGGATTTGCGATGGCCACGATCGTCCACCACCTGGGAGCCGACGCGAGAGAATGCTTCTTCTGGCGGGCCCACACCGGAGCCGAGCTCGACCTGCTCGTGGTGCGGGGCCGGCGCCGGTGGGGTTTCGAGTTCAAGCTCACGAGCGCCCCCGCCGCCACGCCGTCGACGCGGGCCGCGCTCGAACACCTGAAGCTCGATCGTCTCGACATGGTTCACGCAGGCAGGCGGACCTTCCCGCTGGGAGAACGGATCCGCGCGGTGGCGCTCACCCGGTTGTTGGAGGACCTCGCGCCGCTCGATCGGGCGGCGGCGACCCGCGCGGCCCGGACAGCGCCGGGTCGAGGTCGGTGAGCGAGGCCTGCCGCGCGCATGGACCACGCGAAGTTCACGACCATCGCGCACCGGGCGCTTTCGTATTGCAATCCGCTGGACCCGGCGGCGCTGGAGCAGGTCATCGACCTGCTCGCGCTGGGACCGGGCGACCGCGTGCTCGACGTGGGCTGCGGCAAGGGGGCGCTCCTGGTCCGCCTCGCCGAGCGCTTCGGCGCCAACGGGACGGGCCTCGATATCAACCCGACCTTCCTTGCCGAGGGCCGCGCCAACGCCGCGCGCCGCGGGGTCGCCTCGCGGGTCGCGTGGCTCCAGGTCCAGGCGTCGCGCTTCGCCGGAGCGCCCGCGTCGTTCGATGCCGGCATCTGCGTCGGCTCGACGCACGCCTTCGGCACCTATCACGATGCGATGCGTGGGCTCGCCCGATGGGTGCGCCCGGGCGGGAGCGTGCTCGTCGGCGAGGGGTACTGGAGGCGCGACCCCGACCCGGAGTACCTCGAGCGCCTCGGAGCGACCCAAGACGAGATGACGACGCACGAGGGCATGGTCGCCGCCGGGGTCGCGCAGGGGCTGATCGCGCTCGGGAGCTGGACCAGCAGCGACCACGACTGGGACGCCTACGAGGAACTCTACGCCCGCACCGTCGAGACCTACGTCGCCACGCACCCGGAGGACCCGGACGCCGCGGCGATGCGCGAGCGCATCGCCCGCTGGCGGGAGACCTACCGGCGCTGGGGCCGCGACACGCTGGGCTTCGGGCTCTACCTGTTCGGACGACCCTGATCAGCCGATGCGGTCGGGCACGGTCTCCTGCCATTCGCGCCAGAGCCCGGGCGCCTCGGCCACGAACGAGGCGTGGCGCGGCACCCAGCCGAGCTCGCGGCGCGCGCGCGCGGCGCTGAACTGCTGATCCAGGAGCAGCGCGGCTCCGTAGGCGCCCAGCGTGCGTAGCACCGCCTCGGGCTCCTGGGGTCGCACCACGGCTCCGGTCGCGGCCGCGACCGCGGCCGCCAGCTCGGCCACGGTGGCGCGCGCGTCGTCCGACAACAGATACCGCTCGCCGCCGGCGGCGTGCTCGAGCGCCAGCGCGTAGGCCTCGGCCACGTCGTCGCGGTGGACCGCGCCCCAGTGCTGCCGGCCGTCGCCGGGGTAGGTCACGGTGTGCTGCTCCGCCGCCTCGCGGAACCAGCCGCCGAAGGTGCCGCGGCGCTCGCCGTACACCATCGCGGGGCGGAGGATCACGGTCGTGACGTCCTCGCGGGCGATGTCGAGGGCGGCCTCCTCGTGCGCCGGGCGCCACCGCACCAGCTCGGCGGCGGCGAGCGGTGCGGTCTCGTCGACGACGGCCCCGCCGGTGTCGCCATGCACCCACACGCCGCTGGTGTAGAGCAGGCGGCGCACCCGGCCGTCCAGCGTGGCGGCACGGATCGCCTCCAGCGCCGCCTGATCCCCGCCGGCCGGGTCGCGGTCGTCGAGGCCGGCATGCACGACCGCGTCGCAGTTCTTCATCTCGGAGAGGTAGCCCTCCGGCTCTTGGAGCCGGCCGAGCGTCGGCTTGACGCCGGCGGCCTCGAGGGCCTCGGCGCGCTCCGGGCTCTGCGCCAGGCCGCGCACGTCCAGCCCGGCCCGCACCAGGCGGGCGGCGATGGCCCCACCCAGGTAGCCGGTGGCGCCGGTGATGAACACTTTGCGGATCATCGGGAGTTTCTCCGTGCGGCGACGCGTCAGTCGCCGCGGGTGGTACAGCGCGCGGTGCAGGTCTCGTGGACGGTGATGGCGGCCAGGCCCGCGATGCGCGGCGCGAGCCGCTGCCAGAGCCAGCCGCACAGGTTCTCGGAGGTCGGGTTCTCGAGCCCCTCGACGTCGTTGAGCGTGCGATGGTCCAGTTCGCGCTTGAGCAGCGGCTCGACCACGGCGGTGATCTCGCCGAAGTCGACGAGCCAGCCCAGGCGCGGATCCACCGGGCCCGCCACCGTCACCTCGATGCGGAAGGAGTGCCCGTGCATCCGCGCGCACTTGTGGTCGGCCGGCACCATGGGCAGCCGGTGCGCCGCCTCGAAGGTGTAGCTCTTGGTGAGCTCGACGTGCATGGTTCCGCCGTCCGTTCGCCTCGGGGTCATCGCCCGCTCTTCGCCGGCAGCGCGTAGCGCGTCGGGTCGGGGAGCCCGGCGGCCACGAAGCCGTTGCGGCGCAGGACGCACGCGTCGCAACCGCCGCACGCGGCACCGTCGGGCGCGGGATCGTAGCACGAGTGCGTGAGGCCGTAGTCGACGCCGAGCGCCTGTCCCAGCCGGATGATGCCCGCCTTGTCGAGGTCCATGAGCGGCGTGTGGATCCGGTACGCGGCGCCCTGCACCCCGGCCCGTGTGGCGACCCGGGCCAGCGACTCGAACGCGCGCACGAACTCGGGCCGGCAATCGGGATAGCCCGAGTAGTCGATCGCGTTCATGCCCGCCACGAGATCCGTCGCGCCCAGGGTCTCGGCGAGCCCGAGCGCCAGGCCCAGGAACACGGTGTTGCGGGCCGGGACATAGGTGATCGGGATGTCGCCGCCGATCTCGGCGTCCGAGCGATGCTTCGGCACCGCGACCGCTGCGGTGAGCGCCGAGCCGCCGATGGCGCGCAGGTCCACCGCGACCTGGGCGTGGTCGACCGCCCCCAGGGCGGTCGCGACGCGGCGGGCGGCCTTAAGCTCGACGGCGTGGCGCTGGCCGTAGTCCACCGCCAGCGTGTGGCAGGCGAATCCCTGCGCGCGCGCCCAGGCGAGGCAGGTCGCCGAGTCGAGGCCGCCCGAGAGCAGCACCACCGCGGTGCGTTCCGTCATCGTGTCTCCGTTCCCCGCGCGCCCGCCGGCATCACACGCCCCGCTTGGCGCCCCACATCCAGATGTGGAGTCGCGGGCTCATCCGGAAGCCGTGCTCCAGGCACAGGCCGGCGAGCGCCTGCGCGTGCGACCGCACCGCCGGGTCGGTGAGCCCTTCCGGCATCAGCATCACCCGTGCGGCCGGGAGGCGGTGCGCCGCGATCAGCCGCAGCGCGTCGTCCGCATCGGGCGGGTCGCCCACCACGATCTTGAAGGTCGCGTTGGGCTCGTCGACCCACGCCGCCGAGGCGCGCCACGACCGTTCCCACGCGGGCGTGGCCGCGGGCAGCTTGGGCGACACATTGTAGAACAGCCGCGCGTGGCAGAGCGGCGGCGGCGCGATGCCGCTGGTCTCGACCTCGACCCGCGCGCAGCGCTCGAGCGCCAGCCCGAGCAGCGCCGCGAGCCCCGGATGCTCGAGCGGCTCGCCCCCCGTCACGACCAGCAAGGGCGCATCGCCGAGCGCGCGGGCCTCGTTCCAGATCTCCGAAGCCGCCATCGCCCGCCCCCCGCCCGCATCCCACGAGTACTTGGTGTCGCACCAATGGCACCCCACCCCACACCCCTGCAGCCGCACGAAGTGCGCCGGCGACCCCGCCGAAGGCCCCTCCCCCTGGATGGACCGGAATATCTCGCTGATGCGAAACGTGGTGTCATCCATGCACGCAGAGTAGCAGGCGGCTGGAGGAACCAGGGTCACTCCCGGGGGGGGGGCGTCGAGGGCCCGCGGGAGCCATGGATGGCGGAGCGAGCCCGAGCTAGAGGGAGGCGCCGCAGGATGCCGCGCCGACTGGCCCCCGGCGGGAGTGACCCTGGTTCCTCCAGCCGCCGGGCCCAGGGCGCACTGACTCCTTCGCTCCAAACTCGGCCTACCTTCCTCCGACCGCCGGGCCTACGGCGCGCTGAATTCCTTGGGCTTGGCTTCGGAGGCGACCTCGACCGCGCGCGTATAGATCGTCCGATTGCCGTTCTTGTGGGCCGTCGGGAACCAGAGTCCGTCGTGCTCTTCCCAGCCCTCCCAGGTCCAGGGCACCGGCGGCGGCTGCGCCCCCTGGAGCAGATGCTCCCACTTCTCGACCCGGTGATTGGCGCGGTTCACGTACACCCAGTAGTGGTCACCCGGCGTCATGCCCACGTTCTCGAAGGAGAGGGCAAGGCGGTCGTAGACGACGGCCGTGACGCTATCCTTCACCTCGCCGTCGTACTTGAGCGTGACGCCCGGGTCGCGCAGCTTGTAGGGCATCAGGAACCAGTAGCTGTCGTTGATCCACGCGCCGTGGGCGCTGCGCATCAGCTTCTTGAGCGAGTCGCCCTCGATCGCATTGCCATTCACCCAGCCCATCCCGGTCGAATCGTTCAGGTTCTCGACGTAGGTGAACAGCTGCCCCGCGCGGTTAGTCCCGTCCACGCGCTGCCAGCCGGTGTACTTGTCCCAGGCGTGCCGCCGGCCGGGACGCACCGTGTCGCCCACGGCGACCTCGAACGACCAGCGCAGGTAGTGGAGCGAGTCCCACTTCGGCTTCCCGCCCAGGGCCTTCATCACCTGATCGGCGATCTCGACCGCTTTGGGATCGGATGCGGCGGTCTCGGCGCTCGCCGGGCGGGCGAGGGCCAGCAGCAGGATGCAGGCGACTCCGAACGCGCGTCTCATGCGTGGCTCCATCGCGGACGGCTCAATGGCCGTCCTCGCGGGTGAGGTCGAACTCCTTGCCGCAGTTGAAGCACTTCCAGTGATACACGGCCTCGCCGCGCGGCCAGCTCACGTGGTCCTTGCGGCCGCATCCGGGGCAGGAGATGCGCACGCGGTCGGTGGCCGGGGACGCGGGGTCCTTCGTCTCGTGGGTCATGGAGGGTGGGGTCGGAGTGGATCGATGGGTTCGCGCGGGCAGTCTAGCAATCCCGACTACGCAGGGGTACCGCCTTCTCCGGGCGGCCCGGGCGCCCCCGCGAGCAGCCCCGCCAGGCGCGCGGTGAACGCGGAGCGGGGCAGCACGTGGTCCACGCCGGCCGCGAGGGCTGCCTCGCGCAGGGCTCCTTCCACGTGCGGATAGAACCCCACGACCGGGATGCCGCGGGTCGCGGGGTCGGCCTTGAGGGCGCGCGTCAGCGCCAGGGGATCGCCGGGCGCTTGGAGGTCGAGGATGACCAGGTCGGGCGGATGGGCACGGAGGGCGGCCAGGGCCTCGCCGGGAGCCGGCGTCTCCAGCGCGACGCCGAGGAGGGTGGCGGTCGCCG
>VBPB01000127.1 GCA_005893365.1 Candidatus Eiseniibacteriota bacterium | reverse complement strand
TCGGGTCACTTGGCTGTCGATGATGGCGAGGGCATGGCGAGCGGCGAGCGCCGGGAGCTCTCCGCGCGCGACCATCGCGGTCGCGATCGAGGTCAGCCGGGCCCGGGTGATCGGATCGAAGCGCGACACGTGCTCGGCCAGCATCGCCTGGTTCGTCGCCGCGAAACGCGATAGCAGGGTGGCCGAGATCGCGATGCCAAGGCTGCCGCCGAGCTGGCGCAGCAGGTTGAAGAGTCCGGTCCCATTGGGGATCCGGTCCATCGGCAGGTCGGCGAGAGCCAGGTTCGTGAGCGGGACGAAGATCAGGCCGAGCCCCACCCCGCGCAGGATCATCGGCCACAGGAAGTCGTTCGGACCGCTGAGGGTGGTGAAATGGGACATCTGCCACATCGCCGTCGCGAAGATCGCCACGCCCGCTACCACGCTGAGGCGGCCGTCGAACGTGCCGACGCGCCGGGCCATCACCGCCATCGTGACCGCGCTGGCCAACGCGCCCGGGAGGATCACGAGTCCCGTCTGGTTGGCGGTGAATCCTTGGAGCTGCTGCAGGTAGACCGGCAGCACGAAGATCGTCGCGTAGAGGCAGATGCCAAGCATGCCCCCGAATCCGACCCCGGCGGCGAGCTGCCGGCTCCTGAGGATGCGCAAGTCGACAACCGGCTGATCGGTGGACAGCTCGTGCCAAACGAACGCCGCGAGCGAGACCACGCTGAGGACGGCGTAGGTCACGATCTCCCGTGACGCGAACCAGTCGAGGCGCTCGCCGCGTTCCAGCATGGTCTGCAGCGTGCCGACACCGACGGCCAGCAGGCCGAGTCCGGTCCAGTCGACGCGGCTGCTCTTCCGCGCGTAGCGCGAATCACGGAGATAGGCCAGCGTCAGCACCAGCGCCGCGATGCCGAATGGGATGTTGATGTAGAAGATCCACGGCCACGAGAACACGTCCGTGATGTAGCCGCCGAGGGTCGGCCCCAACGTCGGTCCCACCATGACGCCGACTCCGAAGATCGCCATCGCGGTCCCGTATTCGTTGGGCGGGAACACCTCGTAGAGCGTCGCCTGCGCGGTCGAGAGCAACGCGCCCCCTCCCAGCCCCTGCACGATCCGCCACGCCACCAGCTCCCCGAGCGAGTGGGAGTTCCCGCAGAAGTACGAGGCGATCGTGAACAGCGCAATCGATCCTGCGAAGTAGCGCCGGCGTCCGAAGAACGACGACAGCCAGCCGGTAATCGGCAGGACGATGACGTTGGCGACGATGTAGCCGGTCGAGACCCAGGCGATCTGGTCGAGCGTGGCGCCGAGGTTGCCCATCATGTGCGGGATCGCCACGTTCACGATGCTGGTGTCGATCAGCTCCATGATCGCAGCCAGGGTCACCGTGATCGCGATGATGTAGCGATTCGCATACCGATCGGCGGCCAGGCCTCCGGCGATCGGGTTCAGCGCTGTGGTGGCCATGCCTGCCTCGGCTACGCGGTCGTGATGACGACGTTGACACTCATGCCGGGACGCAGGACGTGCGGCGGATGGTTGGCGCCATCGATCCGCACGCGCACCGGGATGCGCTGGACCACCTTGGTGAAGTTGCCGGTGGCGTTGTCGGGCGGGAGCAGCGAGAACCGCGCCCCCGAGGCCGGGCTCAGGCTCTCGACCGTGCCCGCGAACCGGTGCCCCGGGTAGGAGTCCACTTGGATCTCCACCCGATCGCCGGGTCTCACGTCACGAACCTCCGTCTCCTTGAGGTTCGCGACCACCCAGACGTCGTTCAGTGGCACGACGCTCATGAGCGGTTGCCCGACCTGCACGAGCTGCCCGACCTCGACGTCCTTGCGACTGACGACCCCCGCCGAGGGCGCGACCAGACGCGTGTAGGAAAGCTGGAGCGCCGCCTGGTCCCGTGCCGCCTGCGCCGAGCCGACGCGGGCCGAGGCCGAGGTCACCCCCGCCGCCGCCACCCGGACCAAGTCGCGCGCCGCCTGGAGGTGTGCGTCCGCAGTGCGGGAGGCCGCCTCGGCCGCGTCGAGCTCCTGGCGGCTGACGACGCCCTGTGCCGCGAGGTCGCGGAACCGGCCGAGGTCGCCTCGCGCCTTCCACGCGACGGCCTCGGCCTCGGTCACCGAGGCTCGTGCCGCGGCGAGCTGCGCCTGCGCCTGCCCGGCCCGGCCCGCCGTGCCGACCGCAGCCCGCGCCTCCGCGAGATCGGCCTCCGCCTGCGCGAGCTTGGCCGCGAGATCACGATCGTCGAGCACCACGAGCGTGTCGCCCGCCCGGACGCGCTGGTTCTCCCTGAACCGCACCTCGGCGACGAACCCGCTCACCTTGGGCAACACCGGGATCACGTCGCCCTGGATCTGCGCGTCGTCGGTGGAGACATGCGTGCGGCCGAACCTCCACTGCCGGACACCGAGCCCCGCCAGCGCCAGCACGACCCCTGCCGCAACCGCGAGCGCAATCCGATTGCGGCGCCGCTTGGCGGGGGTGGCAGGCGCCGCTTCTGCGCGGGGCGCCCCCGCCAGGGGCGTCGGCGCTGTGGCACTGCCGTGACCGTCTCCGATCGGGCGTACGTCGGGCGCTGCTGGCGCCACCGGCTCGGCGCGATCGATCGTCGTGGTCGTCATGGCTGACCCCTTCTCTTTCCATGCGGAGCGTCTTTGGTTTCGGCCGCCGGCTCGCGCACGACACCGTGCAGCAGGATGTCGATGAGCGCGTTCAGTTGACGATCGAAGTCGAGCCCGTCGATCTGGCACTTGACCATCGAGTGCTTCCAGATGAGGGCCATCACGATCGGCGCCATCGCGACGCGGACGGTGTAGTCCACGTCCAGCTCGCGAAACTCACCGGATTCGATGCCGCGGCGCAGCGCCCGCGCAAACAGACCCCGCACCCGCACCACGACTTCGTCGAAGTAGAAGCGGGCCGCTTCGGGAAAGTTCGAGGACTCGGCGAGCACCAGCTTGGGGAGACCGGTGATTCGGGACTCGTGCATCGCCTTCCACCAGCCCCGCACGACCTCGACCAGCAGATCTCGCGACGACCCTTCGAACTCGTCGACGCGCTGTTCGGCGCGCTCGACGATCGGGACGATGTTCTCGCGGACCGCCGCCTTGAACAGGGCATCCTTGCTCTCGAAATAGAGATAGAGGGTCCCCTTGGAGACGCCGGCGCGCGCGGCGATGTCCTCGAGCCGCGTCGCCGCGAAACCGTTCTCGACGAACGCCTCGAGGGCGGCCGTCAGGATGTCCGCGGGTCGCTCCAGCGGCATGCGCCGCCAGCGCGAACGCTTCGGACTCGGAATCCGGCGACGCCCCGTCGCCGGTCGGCTGGAGTGGATTGGTGGCATTCTGGACATGGGCGGTTGGATGACTGACCGGTCAGTTAGTTTCTGGAATCTTTCCACCGCGCCGGAACTCCAACGGGTTGGCGGGGCCAATCCATTGCAGCGAAGCACATCCTTGGAGGCGGGGCCATGAACGACATGGTGCAGATTCCTCCCCGCGAAATGGGGGTCCGCGCCGCCGGGCGCCGCACCGGCCTCGTGACCGGCGCCTCCAGCGGGATCGGCGCGGAACTCGCCAAGGCCCTCGCGGCGCGCGGCTACGACCTGGTCCTCGTGGCTCGACGCACCGAGCCGCTCGATGCTCTCGGCCGCGAGCTTGCGCAACGGCATGGGGTATCCGTGCGCGCCGTCCGGGCCGATCTGTCCCGTCCCGATGCCGCAGGCCGGCTGTGGACCGAGGTCACCGCGGCCGGTGAGACCGTTGACGTTTTGGTCAACAACGCGGGCTCCGGACTCCACGGGCTGCTTTGGGAGGAAGACCCCGACTCGTTGGGAGCCATGCTGGAGCTGAACGTCATGAGCCTGGTCGCGCTCACCCGTCTCGCGCTGCCCGGCATGGTGCGGCGCCGATGGGGCCGGATCCTCAACGTGGCCTCGATCGTCTCCTTCCAGCCGGGCGGCCCGCGTATGGCGGCCTACTTCGCCTCGAAGTCATTCGTGCTGTCCTTCACTCAGGGGCTGAGGGCCGAGCTCAAGGGCACGGGAGTAGGGGCCACCGCGCTGTGCCCGGGGCCGACGAGGACCTCGTTCGAGGAACGCTCCGATCTCGCGCGGACGCCGCTCTATCGCTGGCTCGCTCTGACACCGGCACGAGCCACGGCCGAGGCGGCCTGTCGCGGCATGGAGCGCGGTCGCGGCGTGGTGGTCCCCGGGCTCGCGACCCGGGTTCTGGCGTTCGCCGGGCGATACTCCCCCACCGCGATCGCGCTCGAAGTGAATCGCTGGTTGCTCACTCCGCGCGGGAAGCGCTGACGCCGCGGCCCCGGTTCCGTCACGGTCTCCGGCCCTCGGCCCAGGAGCGCGCGTACCAGATCGCCGAGTCGCCGCGCGCGCCGAAGGCCCGGATCCCCTCGATCGTGGCGTCGAGGTCGCCATCCCGGACCTCGCCGCTCGCGATCATCGCCGAGCGCGCCCCCTCGAGCACGCCGATCAGGTTCGCGACGTAGTCCGGGAAGTCCGGCGCGCCGGCGCAGCCACCGAAGAAGATCCAGGTGTTGCGCGACGGCCTGGCGCCGGCCTCGGCGAGGAGTCGGACCAGCTTCCGCCCCATGTCGGGGTCGTTGCCGGCGCGCGGGTATGTGGCCATGTAAGCCTGCCATAGGCTCGCGAACCCCGGCGGCTCGGGCCAGAGCCTCAGCACGTCGTGGTCGTCGTCCTCGAGCACGACCCGGCCGCCCGAGCGTACGGCGCGCACCATCTGCCGCACGACCGCGAGCGGGTCGGGGACGTGCTCGAGCAGGAACCGGGCATGGGCGAGGTCGAAGGCGCCCCATTCCTCGGCGCGGAGCGGGAAGTCGAGCACGTCGCCCCGGCGCAGGTCGAGCAAGTCGGCCTCGCCTTCGGCCTCGGCCTGGCGCAGCGCCTCGGCGATCTGGGTCTCGCTGCGCTCGATCGCGACGGCGCGCGTCCCGGCCGCGCGCGCGAGCGCCCGGGTGAGCTGCCCGAGCCCCGCGCCCACGTCCAGGACGCGCTCGCCCGGCTGCGGCCGGACCTCGCGCAGCGAGGCCTGGTTCAGCAGCCGGTTCATGCGCGTGAGGCGACGCTGCTCCTCGGGATCGGTGCCGTGGACGTAGTGCGAGGGACCGGGCTCCATGGTGCGAGCGCTACTTGGCGAGCTCGTACAGGTACTGCACGAACGAGAGCACGGCGCCGTCCCAGCCCTGGACGTTCGGGTTGGCGGAGTCGATCACGTAGTACTCGTCCGGGGCATGCGCACCGCTGCCGTGGCCCAGGCCGAAGTGGCCGGAGGCGAGCTTCAAGGGCTCGCCCGTGAACACGTAGCCGGGGTACGAGCCCGCGTTGCGGGGCCAGAGCACCGGGTCGATGCCGGCGCGCTTCAACACCGCGACCTGCGCCTGGATGAGACGCGACTGCGACGAGGTGCTGGTGGGATCGTACCCGCCCGTGACGTTCACCTCGATGTCGCCGAAGCCGCGCGCCTTGAGATGCGCCCGGAGCGCCGCGACCGCCGCGTCCTTCTTCATGTCCGGCACGAGCCGCAGGTCGAGCTTCGCGGCCGCGCGGTGCGGCAGGATCGTCTTGCCGCCGGGGCCGGTGTAGCCCCCCACCAGGCCTTCGATGTTGACCGTCGGCTGCATGCTGCACCGAGAGCGACTTCTTGGAGTTCGCCTCACTGCGGCGCTTCGACGCCACGGCGATCATCGCGCGCTCCTCGTCCGAGAGCGGGCGTGGCTTGGGGTAGTTCTCGATCGTGATCGTGTTGCCGTCCTCGGAGACCAGCGTGCCGAGCGCCCGGACCAGGTGCCAGGCGGGGCTGTCGACCATGGCCTTGAGCGACGAGTGGATGTCCTTGCCCGGCCCCCGGCCCCACTTCTCGCCGCTCGAGACCAGCTCCATCTCGACCACGCCCTTGGCGCCGAGGCTCACCGTGACGACGCCGTCGGGATCCTGCGAGGCCGCGGGCATGAACACGCCGACACAGCGGCGCAGCGCCGCCTCGACCTCGGGCCGGTGCACGATCTGCCCGATGTGGGGCGAGCCGATCTCCTCCTCGCCCTCGGCGACCAGCACCAGGTTCACCGGCAGCGTCTTGCCCGTGCCGCGGAGGGCGTGCAGCGCCGCCAGGAACGCGGCCTCGGGACCTTTCTGGTTCACCGCGCCGCGGCCGACGATCACCTTGCCGAAGCCCGGCTTGTCGACGAGGCGCGCCTCGAGCGGCGGCGACAACCACTCCGCGGGGTCGAACTGCTTGACGTCGTACATGAAGTAGAGGCCGACCGTATTCTTGGCACCCACGTCGAGCGTCGCGGTCACGCCCGGCTTCCCGTCGGTGGGGATGATCGTCACGTTCTGGAAACCGGCGTCGCGCGCCAGCTGGGCCATGCGCTCGGCGCCCGCCGCGGAGTTGAGGCTCTCGGCGGCGATGGAGGGCAACGCGATCCAGTCTTGAAGTCGCTTGACCGACTCATCGTGCCGCTTGGCGATCTCACGCTTGACGTCGGCGAAGTCGTCGGCCGCGCCGGCGATGCCGGGTGCCGCGAGCGCGAGCGCGAGGAGGGCGAGGGCGGTTCCGGTGCGCAGATCGAATCGAGCCATGGGGCACTCCGCGGGAGGGGTTGGGGTCGCGGCACGCTCCGACGCCGCGCGCCATCTGGGGACGGAGGAGGGATCGGGAGCATGGGAGGGGCGCAGTCTAGCCCGCGAGGCGGGCGGGCTCCAGCCTCGATTCCGTGCGGTGGCCATCCACGCCCGGGGGCGCGGAGCGGCTCGACGAGCGCCGCGGCGCCACCCGCGGTCGCCGGCCCGCGGCTGCGCGGACCGGGCGCTTGTCCTACTATCGCCACGGCTCAGCGCCGTCCTCGATCCGTCCGCCCTCCGGGAGATCACGATGCTCGCGATCCGCATCGCCGCGTCCAGCCTGCTGGTCGCCACCGCCGCGCTCGCCGCACCCATGAACCCGCTCCTGTTCCAAGATCTGAAGTGGCGGCTGGTCGGCCCGTTCCGGGGCGGGCGCGTGCTGGCGGTCTCGGGGATTCCCGGTGAGCCGGGCCACTTCTACTTCGGCTCGGTCAACGGTGGCGTGTGGGAGAGCACGAACGCCGGACGCACGTGGCGACCGATCTTCGACTCGGTGCCCGTGGGCTCGATCGGCGCGCTCGCGATCGCGCCGTCCAACCCGCGCGTGATCTACGCCGGCACGGGTGAGGCCGACATGCGCTCCGACATCGCCCAGGGCAAGGGCGTCTACCGCTCGGACGACGGCGGCGCGACCTGGCGTTTCGTGGGACTCGGCGACACCCAGCAGATCGGCCGCATCCAGGTGGACCCGCGCAACGCCGACCTCGCGTGGGTCGCGGCCCTCGGCCACCCGTACGGTCCGAACCCGGAGCGCGGCGTCTTCCAGACGCGCGATGGCGGGGCCCACTGGACGAAGGTGCTCGGCCCCGACGCGAACACGGGCGCCATCGACGTGGTGCTGGCGCCCGACGATCCGCAGGTCGTCTACGCCGCGCTCTGGCAGACGCGGCGGACGCCGTGGAACATCTACCCGCCCGCGAACGGCCCCGGCTCGGGGCTCTACCGGTCCCACGACGGCGGTACCCACTGGTCGAGACTCTCCGGCAACGGCTTCCCGGCGGGGCCCGGCCGCATCGGCCTCGCGGTGGCACCCAGCGAGCCGAGCCGCGTCTACGCGCTGGTCGACGCCGACAGTGGCGGGCTCTACCGCTCCGACGACCGTGGCGCGCACTGGAAGCGCACCTGCTCCGACACGCGGATCTGGCAGCGCGGCTGGTACTTCGCCGGCGTCACCGTGGAGCCCAAGGACGCCGACGTGCTCTACGTGTGCAACACGACCCTGCTGCGCTCGACCGACGGCGGCACGACGTTCGCGCCGATCGAAGGCGACGCCACGGGGGACGACTTCCACACGCTGTGGATCGATCCGGTGAACCCCGACCGCCGGGTCCTGGGCACGGACCAGGGCACGATCGTGAGCACCGACGGCGGGCGGAGCTGGAGCTCCTGGTACAACCAGCCGACGGCGCAGCTCTACCACGTCTCGACCGACGACCGGTTCCCCTACTGGGTCTACGGCCCGCAGCAGGACGCGGGCGCCGTGGGCCTGCCGAGCCGCACCAACACCTCCGACGGCGTCACGCTCGAGCAGTTCCGCGAGGTCACCGTGGGCGGCGAGTCGCAGAACATGGCGCCCGACCCGCTCGATCCCGAGACGATCTACGGCGGCACGGTGGACAAGCTCGACCTGCGCACCGAACAGACGCGCTCGATCGACCCGACGCTCGCGCACCCGGACCAGTGGCGGAGCACCTGGACGCTGCCGCTCGCCTTCTCGCACCGCGACCCGCACGTGCTGTACTTCGCACGCCAGAAGGTCTTCCGCACCAGGGACGGCGGGGAGCACTGGGCCCTGATCAGCCCCGACCTCAGCCGCGAAGCGCCCGGCGTGCCCGCCAACCTCGACCCGGCGACCGGCAAGCACGACCTGGGCCTCGGGCCCCGGCGCGGCGTCGTCTACGCGCTGGCGCCTTCCTACCGTGCCGACCACGACCTCTGGGCGGGCACCGACGACGGCCTGGTCTGGCACACGCGCGACGACGGTAGCCACTGGGAGAACGTGACGCCCCGGGCGCTCACGCCCTGGTCGAAGGTCGGGATCATCGAGCCCTCGCACTTCGACGCCCAGGCCGCGTACCTCGCGGTCGACCGGCACCGGCTCGACGACCGGCGACCGTACGTCTACCGCACCCGCGACGGCGGGAAGAGCTGGCAGCTAAGCGTGAACGGCATCCCGCCGGACCACTTCGTCAACGCGGTGCGGGAGGATCCGGTGCGGCGCGGGCTGCTATACGCGGCCACGGAGGATGGCGTCTGCGTCTCGTTCGACGACGGCGAGCACTGGCAGTCCCTGCAGCTCGGCCTGCCCGTCACCTCGGTGCGCGACCTGGTCGTGCACGATGACGACCTGGTGATCGCGACCCACGGGCGCGGCATCTGGATCCTCGACGGCGTGGGGCCCTTGCGGCAGATGACGCCCCAGGTGGCCGCCGCGCCGGCCTGGCTCTTCGAACCGGCGAAGACGTTCCGGGTGCGGCCCTCCCGCTTCACCGGCACGCCGATGCCCAAGGACGAGCCCACGGCGCCCAATCCGCCCGACGGCGCGCGGCTCGACTACGTGCTGGCCGCCCCGGCGCCGCACCCCGTGACGCTCGAGGTCCACGACGCCTTAGGCCGGCTGGTCCAGCGCTGGTCGAGCGCCGACACGACGGCGGCACCCGACCCGGCGCGCATGCGCACCGCGCCGCAGTGGATCACGCCGCCCCCGCGGCTCGCCGCGACCCCCGGCATGCACCGCTTCGTCTGGTCGCTGCACTACGCGCCGCAGGCCCCGGCCGGCGGCCGCGCCGGCCGCGGGGGCGAGGGCGTCTGGGCGCCACCGGGCGACTACGCGGTGACGCTGACCGTGGAGGGCCGAGCGCTGACGCGCACGCTGACGCTGGCGCCCGATCCCCGCGTCACGCTCGAGCCCGCCGCCTACCGGGAGCAGTTCGAGCTGGCGCGCCAGGTCGAGTCGGGCTCGGGGCGGCTCGCCCGGGCGACCGACGCCGCCGGCAAGATCCAGAACGAGCTCACCGCGCGGCGCGCGAGTGCCCGGGGTCCGCTCCTTGTCGCCCTCGACGCCTTCCAGGCGCGGCTCTCGGCGCTCTCGGGAAGCGAGCCCACGACCAATCCGGCGAACGCGTTCGCGTTCCCGCCCAAGCACATCGAGAGCCTGCGCTGGCTCTCGAGCGCGCTCGGCAACCTGCGCGAGGCGGTCGACGGCGCCGATGCCGCTCCGACCCCGGAGGCTCGTGAGGGCTTGGCGAAGCTCTCGCCCATGGTCGACGCCACCCTCGCCGGGTGGTAGCGCTTCACCACCGCGGACCTCCCGGCGCTCAACGCCAAGTTGAGCGCGGCGGGGCTCAAGCCGATCGAGGTGAAATCGTAGCGGGTGCCGCAAGTACGGCCGGCGTCCCCCGGGGGATCGTCCGCTGCGGGACGCTCTCACCCTGGACGCGTCCCCGTGAAGCCCATCCATCGCGGATCCAACACACGTCATGGGCACGATGTGGCTCTAAGGCACGAGCCGGATGACGCTTCCGAAGCATCTGCCGCGTCCAGCCTCGCTAAACAACGGATGGAAGCGGCGACTGCAGATTCTGGCATTGACAGCCTTGTCGTTTGACGGACAATCCCGCCCGTCCGGATCAGGGGAATCACGGCAGTTTCACCCTCTCGGATCGTGCCGACTGCGCATGGACGCGCCTGAGACCGTGAGGACTCGGTGGCCGTCCCTTCACGCCCTCTGTGCAGACGCCTGCCGCGGGCCTCGCTCTCCCGCCTACTCTGGGTTGGCTCCCGCGCCCAGCCATCCCTCCGCATAGCTCGTGTCCATTCCGCGGGATCCCCCCCGCGCCCCGTTGGAGGTGACGATGTCCGATAACCGCTACCCCAAGGTTCTGCAGCTCGCCCTGCTGATCGCCTCACTGGCGATCGCGGCGCCGGCTGTCGCCCAGGTCACGTACATCCCGATCGCGGGCTTACCGACCGAAGACGTGGACATGGTGGAGCTGGTCCCGACGCCGTTCGCCCAGCCACCCACCATGATCTATCCGACCGAGACGGCCATCTATTACATCAACATGATCACGGATGCCGTCTACGCGACCGTGCCCAAGCCGGGTCCCAACATCTCAGGAGCCGACTACGTGGCGAGCCCCGACGGCACCATCGGCGTGATGCCGATCCTCGGAGCCCTCTGCGTGTTCACGCACGGGCCCGGCGCCCCGGCGCTGTTCATGACGATTCCGCTCCCCGGCACGCCGGCGCGCCGCGACATCGACCTGACCATCGTTCCGGGGCTCGGCGCCGAGCCATGGGATGCCCTCTACGCCACGGGGACCGAGGTCCATCGCATCAACCTCAGCACCGGGGCGATCTTCTGGACCGCACCGCTCCCCACCCCGATCGTGGAAGCCGTCGATCCGCTCTACGTCCCGGCCTCGAATCTGGTCTTCGCGGCCACCGATGGATTCATGAGTGAGTTCAACGCGACGACCGGCGCGCCGGTGCCGGGCTCCCCCTTCGCGACCGGCACCACGCTGACGCGTGAAGTGGACATTCGGCTCAACCCGGCCGGGACGCTGGTGTACATGCCCGGCACGGCGGTGCTCCAGCGGTTCTCGGCCGCCACCGGGGCATTCATCGGCTCGGTCGCGCTGGGCTCCCCCTGCATCGAGGGCAACGACATCGCCTGGGACAACACCGGCACGCGCGGGGCGCTGCCCACGCTGGCCAACATGGTGTGGTTCGACGCCGCCACGGGCGCGATCACGACGCTCAATTCGTTCGCTCCGTACGGCCACCAGCGCAACATGGACGTGATCTTCACCGCCCCGGGCATCGTCCCGCAGCAGGCGGGCTATCAGGCCCAGGGGGCCTTCTTCACCTACACGGTGCCGGCCCTCCCCGGAGGGATCGGGGTCATCGGGGTCGCCCCCCTGCCCAGCCCGACCATGGATGGCGTGGATCCGCTGACCTCCGACGCGACGCCGAGCCCGGCGTTCCCGGCAGGCCCGGTCGGGGTGATCGCCTTGGCGCCGACGCAGGGATTCGTCACCGAGGTGGACCTGCGGACCGGGGCGGCACTTCCCCCCGTCACCCTCGTGCCGGGTGTGCTGCGCATGGACGTGGACGTCCGCAAGGGCGGCACCTTCGGAAACAAGGACTATCAGCCCTACATCGGCGGCGTGGCGTCGATCACCGGATTCGCTCCGAACCAATACACCATCACCGTCAGCACCGGCGTCCATCGGCTGGACGTGTCGACCAACGCGCTCATCCCGGGCGATTTCATCCCGACCGGCATGATCTTCCGCGGGGGCGACGAGCAGGTCAGCACGCTCCTCGGTCCGCCCGCTCCGGGCTACACGACCGACGATCCCGACCAGGACTTCGTGAGCAAGTGCTGGGACTACAAGTACGCGATGAACCGCTGGCCGATGTGGTACTCGATCAGCAACCCGATCTGGTACCCGCAGTTCATGCCCTACGGCGCCTTCGGGCCCCCGGCGCTCCTCGGCTGGGACATCTGGAACGACTGGAAGGGTGTGGTCTGCAACAACCAAACCGTCATCCTGCTCAACCGCAAGGGCATCACGCAGCAGACCATCAACCTGCCGGCGCTGCCGATCGGCGGCCTGGTCTGGGACTGGGACAACAAGATCTGCAAGCTCCGGCTCCGGAACCAGCAGGAATGCATCATCAACCTGAACTCGGTGTACCTCACCGGCCTGGCCACGGTGACCTTCGTCCCGTACACGACGTTCGTCGAGTGGTACCCGATCGTCGACCGGATGAACGGCTGGGAGTTCGTGGTCCAGCGCGGCGCTCGCCGGATCTGGTGCTATGACCACCTCAACATCTCGTTCGTGACCTACATCGATCTGCCGGCCCGGATCATCCGTCCACCGGTCTTCGACGAGCAGCGGAAGACGCTGTGCGGGGCGCTGGCAAATCGCCAGGTGTTCTTCTTCAACGCCCACATCTACCGCCAGACCCTCAGCGTCGCCTCGGCGCTCTACTACACCCCGGTGCTGCCGGCCATGTGTGTGGCGGACCCCGTGTTCGACATCTTCAACCACTACACGCTGCTGCACCTCTACGGCGGAAACATCGCGGTGTGTGACAACGCGAACGGCAACCTCCTCTACCAGACCGGGATCCTGCCCTACTGGCCGATCGGACCGATCCAGGTCGATTGCTTCAACAAGATCGCCAAGTGGTACGCGTACAATGGAGCCTCCTACGTCGAATACTGGATGAACCTCTATCCCCTGCGCTACAGCCTGCCTCCCACCCTCCGCAGCCTCTCGCTGGCCGGGGTTCCTTTCGGCTACCCGCAGTTCGATTCACGCGACGGCTGGGAGTTCATCCGCATCGGGAACATCATCCGCGCCGACTTACGTGTCGGGCGTCCCGCTCGTGGGCAACTTCTTCATCGACCGGATCAACAAGTACGCCCTGTGCGCCACCAGCACGAACCAGATCCTGTGGATGAATCTGTTCCGGTTCACCCAGGGACTCGGCGGGGCCGTGAACTCGATCGCCTTGCCCGCGGGGTACATCCCCACCCAGGGGATCCACTTCCTCCCGCAGCTCCATCTGGCGGTGGTCCAGTGCAGCAACGGGGTGGTGGTGGTGATCAACATGCAGACCGGGAACGTCGCGACGATTCTTTCCGGCCTTCCACCGTGCCAACGGCAGATCTACGTGCACCCCTTCACCGGCCTCTGCGAGTGGCCGTCCTACCCGCCCGCCCTCGACGTGATGGTGGACCTCAACCCGTTGCGCCAGAACCCGGTGGGTTCACCGACCACGCACGTCGAGCCGATGGTGGCGGCGACCAACGAGGCGGCCAACTTCAGCGGGCCACCGCCCATCAGTGCCGCGCTGACCACGCAGATGCCGCCTCAGGTGGGTGATAGCTTCTTCGACATCTTCCACTTCGTCATCGCCCCGGGCGGGTCGGC
>VBPB01000122.1 GCA_005893365.1 Candidatus Eiseniibacteriota bacterium | reverse complement strand
ACGGGCACGGGTGTCGGGACCGAACGGCGCACCGTCCAGCTCGAGGCGGCCGGCGGAGGTGGGCCACAGGCCGGCGAGGCCGAGCAGCAGACTGGTCTTGCCGCCCCCGTTGGGCCCGGCGAGCGCCACCCATTCCCCCGGGCTCACCGCCAGCGAGCACCCGCGCACCGCCGGCTCGGCCGCGCCCGGCGGCGTCACGGCGAGGTCGCGGGCGACGAGCAGCGGGGCCGCACGCCCGAACGCGTTCACCCGCGCCGCTCCCTCCAGGCGGCGACGGCGGCCTCGGCGACCTCGCGCAGCGGGCGGCCCGCGCGCTCGGCGGCGGCGCGCACCGATTCGAACTCCGGCGCCACCCGCTCGCCCTCGCCCGGGAGGGTCGCGATCTTGACCGCGATCGGGCCGAAGCGGGTCGCCACCTCGGCGGCGCGGCGCTCGAGCTCGTAGCGCTGCTCGACCCGCACGCGCACGCCGAGGGCCGAGGTCTCGCGCAGGAGGGCGCGGGCGATGGCGTCGGTCCGGTCCGGCTCGGCGATGACCACGAGCCACATCCCGGGGCGGCCCTTCTTCATGATTGTGGGCACCACCATCGCGTCGAGCGCCCCCTCGCCCAGCAGCCGCGGCAGCAGGGCCGCCACGAACTGCGGGTTGTCGTCGTCGAGCGCGGTCTCGAGCACCGCCACGCGCCGGCGCGCGAGCCCGGTGGGCTCGTGCTCGCCGATCAGCACCCGCAGGACGTTGGGCTGCTCCTTGAGGTCGCGGCCGCCCGCTCCGGTGCCGACCCGCTCCAGGCGGAAGGCGGGCTCGCCCGACCAGTGCCGGACCAGCGTCGTCAGGATGGCCGCCCCCGTGGGCGTCACCAGCTCGGCCTCGATGTCGGGCATCTCCACCGGGACGCCGCGCAGCAGCAGCGTGGTCGCCGGGGCCGGCACCGGGATCAGGCCGTGCTCCGAGCGCACCGCGCCCCGCCCGAGCCTGAGCGGCGAGGCGTAGACCTCCTCCACGCCCAGGGCGCGCAGGCCCTCGAGGGTCCCCACCACGTCCACCAGGGCGTCCACCGCGCCCACCTCGTGGAAGTGCACCTTCTCGCGGGTCGAGCCGTGCACCTCGGCCTCGGCGTCGGCCAGCCGCTCGAAGACCGCCTTGGCCTGGGCGCGCACGGACGCCTCGAGCTGGGCGTCGTCGATCATGGCCACCACGTGGCGCAGGTGCCGGTGCGGCTGGTCGCCCGAGGCCTCGACCTCGACCCGCTTGGCCACGAACGGTCCGCGCCGGGCCTCGCCCACCCGGATGGTCACGCCGTCCAGCCTGAGCCGGCCGGGCAGGGCCAGCAGCGCCTCGGCGGGCCAGCCGGCCGAGATCAGGGCGCCCAGGCACATGTCGCCGCTCACGCCCGAGAAACAGTCGAAGTACGCGATGCGCATCAGCGGGGTCTCCCCGAGGCGTTGATGAGGTGGGCGGCGTAGCCGGCGCCGAACCCGTTGTCCACGTTGACCACGGTGACGCCCGCGGCGCACGAGTTGAGCATCGCCAGCAGCGGCGCCAGCCCGCGGAAGTGGGCACCGTAGCCGATGCTGGTGGGCACGGCGATCACGGGGCGGTCGGTGAGGCCGCCGACCACGCTCGGGAGCGCGCCCTCGAGGCCGGCGACGACCACGACGACTCGGGCGTTACGCAAGGCGGCGCCATGGGCCATGAGCCGGTGGATGCCGGCGACGCCGACGTCGGCGATCAACTCGGCCCGGCTGCCGAGGACCCTGGCGGTGTGGAGGGCTTCCTCGGCGACCGGGAGGTCGGCGGTGCCGGCGCAGACGACCAGCACTCTGCCTACGGCTCGTTTCGGGCGGGGGGGCCGCGGGGCCCGGGCGGGGGCGGACGATCACTATTCGGGCCGTTTCGTGTACCTCGGCCTCCGGGAACGCTGCGGCGAGGGCCGCCCTTCCGGCGTCGTCGACCCTCGTGGTGAGTACGACGGGGTTCTTGGCGGCCAGGCGGCGGACGATCGTCACCAGTTGCTGGGGGGTCTTGCCCATGCCGAAGACCACTTCGGGGAAACCGACCCTCAGCGCGCGATGGTGGTCGAGCGTGGCGAACCCCAGACTCTCGATCGGCGCCTCGGCGATGGCGCGGGCGGCGCGGGCGGGCGAGAGATCGCCGCGGCGCACGCGCTGGAGCATGCGCTTGAGCTCATCCGGCCGCATCGAGCTCCAGGGCCTCCCCCGCGGCCGGCTCGGGGGCGAACCCCCCCAGCCCATCGCGCTCAAGCTCGTCCAGGTAGCCGCGCAGCAGGTCGCTCAGCTCGGCGGTCGAGTGGGTGTGGTTCACCTGGTCGCGCACCCGGGCGCTGCGCGGCAGGCCGCGGATGTACCAGGCCACGTGCTTGCGCATCTCGCGGGTGGCGATCGACTCGCCGAAGTCCGCCACCATCATGCGCAGGTGGCGCAGCCCGGCCTCGAGGCGCTCGGCGGCGGTGGGCGGCGGCAGCGTCTCGCCGCGCTCGTGGAACGCGCGCAGCCGGCGGAACACCCACGGGTCGCCGAAGGCGGCCCGCCCCATCATCACCGCGTCGCAGCCCGATTCGCGCAGCAGCCGGGCCGCGTCCTCGGGGGTGCGCACGTCGCCGTTGCCGATCACCGGGATGCCGACCGCCTGCTTGGCCTCGCCGATCATCTCCCAGTGGGCGCGGCCATCGAACTTCTCGGCGCGGGTGCGGGCGTGGATGGCGACCGCCGCGGCCCCCGCGTCCTCCAGGGCCCGGGCCACGTCCACCACGTTGCGCGAGGCCGCGTCCCAGCCGAGGCGGACCTTGGCGGTCACCGGCACGCAGCTCGCCGCCGACATCTTGCGCACCATCGCCTGCATGCGCGGGATGTCGTTGAGCAGGGCGGCCCCGGCGGCCCGGTTCACCACCTTGCGCACCGGGCAGCCCATGTTGATGTCGATCAAGTCCGGCCGCTGGGCGTCGGGCAGGTCGCACAGCCGGCGCGCCGCCTCGGCCATCACCTCCGGGTTCGAGCCGAAGAGCTGGATGCCGATCGGCCGTTCGACCGGGTCGAAGGCGCAGTACGCCACCGTCGCCGCGTTGCCGCGGGCGAGCCCGTCGGCCGACACCATCTCGGTGTAGACGATGGAGGCGCCCTGCTCGCGCGCGAGCCGGCGGAACGGCGAGTCGCTCACCCCGGCCAGGGGGGCCAGCAGGAACGGCGAATCGCTCTGGACCGGGCCGATGCGCATGGGGCCCCTACGCCTCGCCGCCCGACGCACCACCCAACGCACCACCCAACGCACTACCCGCCGCCCGCGGCGGCCCGGCCGCGGCGGCCAGCGCCACCCGCGCCACGTCGGCGAAGTCCTGGAACGGCGTGACCGCCAGCCCCTCGCGCCGGCACCAGGCCAGCAGATCCCGCCGGGCCAGCACGCGATCGGCCGCGCGCGCGCCGCAGCGGTCCGAGAGGCCGTCGCCGACCAGCACCACCTCGAAGCCGCGGGCGCGCCAGCGGCGCGCGTGCCCGCCCTTGCAGTTGCCGCAGCGCCCGCAGCCGTCCGAGGCCGGCGGGAACTCCGGGGTCACCGCCCCCGTGTCGAACCGCAGCGTGTTGGCGCTCCACGGCAGGTCGCCCAGCCCGGCCCGCTCCAGGAGGTCGCGCACGTAGAAGTCGAAGCCCTCGCTCACGACCGCGACCGCGTCACCCTGCGCCTCGGCCGCCCGCGCGAAGGGCGCGAAGTGGGGATCGAGTCCGAAGCCGCGGGTGAAGTCGAGCGCCTCCTCGCGGGTGACCCTGAGCAGGGCGCACTGGGCCGCCGTCAGGTCGCGGTGGCCCATCTCGCCGCTCATCCAGCGCGCCAGGAACGCGGGGGACTCGGCCTCGCCCTCGGGCGAGAAGCGGCGCGCGAAGGCCGCGCCGATGTCGGACGGCGAGACCGTGCCGTCGAAGTCGCACAGGAACGCGCGCGGCATCAGCGGGCGGTGGCCGGCTCCCGGCGCGGCGTGGCGGCGCGGGCCGGGCCGGCGGGCAAGGTCGCGGCGGCGAACACGTCGCGCGGGGCCCGCGACCGGCCCAGCACCGCCAGCGCGCGCGCGAAGGCGGGGTCGCCCTCCAGCGCCACGCGGGCCGCGGCGGCGTCGCCGCCCAGGCGGCGCGCCAGCTCGCGCCGGATCGCGCGCTCCAGCACCGGCCGCTCGCCGCTCATCTCGGCCTCGGTGAACGGCACCTTCTCGGCGGTCAGGAACGCGGCGAAGTCCTGCCAGAGCACCGGGGTCGGCGGCTGGTCGAGCGTCCAGCCCGGGTGGGTGTTCACCCAGCGGTTGGCGAAGCGGAACGGCAGCCCCCGCCCCTCGACGCGGTTGGCGAGCGGCGGCAGCGAGTCGCGCGGCATCTCCACGTCGGGGCGGATGCCGCCGCCGCCATAGACCAGCCGACCGGCCGCGGTGTGATAGGACCGCTTGGCGGAGTCGCCCGGGGCCGGCGTCGCCGTGGTCGACGCCGCTTCGCCGCCGTCGTCCTCGAGGTCCGGCGTGCGCTTCTGCGACTTGTTGATGGAGCGGCCGCTGGGCGTGTAGTAGCGGGCGGTCGTGAGCTTGAGCGCCACCGTCTTGCCATTGAGCGGGTAGAGGCTCTGGACCAGCCCCTTGCCGAAGGTGGTCGCTCCGACCAGCAGCGCCCGGTCGAGATCTTGAAGCGAGCCGGCGACGATCTCGGAGGCCGAAGCGCTCGCCCCGTCGACCAGCACCACCATCGGCCAGTCGAGCAGCGGATGGCCCTGGGTGGCGTAGAACTGGTGGTCCTGCCCCTGCGCGCGGCCGCGGGTCGCGACCACGAGGGTCCCCTGCTTCACGAACTGCTCGGCGACGCTCACCGCCTGGTCGAGCAGGCCGCCGGGATTGGAGCGCAGGTCGAGCACCAGGCGGGTGGCGCCGTCGGCCTTGAGCCGATCGAGCGCGGCGCGCACCTCGGCGCCCGAGGTCTCGGAGAAGTTGGCCAGCCGCAGGTAGCCCACCCCGCCGTCCACGACGAAGGCGTAGCGCACGCTCTTGGTGACGATCTGCCGCCGCTCGACGGTGATCTCGACGTCGTCGGGCTCGCCCTCGCGGTGGATGCTGAGCGTCACGTGGGTCCCCTCGGGGCCGCGCAGCAGGTTGGCGACCTCGTCGATGTTGAGCCCGGCCGTGCTCTGGCCGTCGACCTTCACGATGACGTCGCCCGAGCGCACGCCCAGCGTCCAGGCCGGGCCGCCCTCGATGGGCGAGATGACGGTCGGGTGGTTCTCGCGGATGCTCACCTCGACGCCCACGCCGCCGAAGCTGCCATGGGTCAGAGCCTGGAGGTTCTGGTAGGCGTGGCTGTCGAGGAACTGCGAGTAGGGATCCAGGTCGCGCATCATGCCGTGGAGGGCGCCGTTGACGAGCTTCTCCGGCTCGACCGGATCCACGTAGTTCTGCTCGACCTTGTTCAGGATCTCGACGAACAGATCGAGGTTCTGATAGAGGTCCCCCGCGCGCGCGCTGCCCCGGCCCACCCACCAGCCGAGGCCGAAGAGCAGCAGCAGCAGCACGCCCAGGACGATGCGGCGACGCGTCACCTCTAGCCTCCAGGCGGCCCTGGGAAGGAACGCCCCCGGGGCGGGCGGCGGCGGGCACGCCGCGGCTCACCGGGGAACCGGTCGGGAGCGGAACACCTCGATCCGTGGAGCGAAGATAGCACAGGCGGGCGGCGCCGGACCCCGCCACCTGCAAGGCGTTGCGGTCGCGCCCCGCCCGGGATCGGGGCCTTCCCGGGGCCTCAGGGGGGTGGCGGGCCCGCCGAGGCCGGCCAGACCACCGGGAACGCGCGCAGGTGCCGGTGGATGAGGCCGGCCTCCCGGCCCCCACGCGGGTAGGACTCGAGCCGGGCCATCGCCCGCGCGGACCACAGGCTGTCGCCCAGCCTCAGCGACACCCCGGCGAGCCCGAGCCACCCCAGCGGGTCGCCGGGATCGCGCGTGGCCAGCGCCACGTAAAGCGATTCGGCGCCGCGGTAGTCGCCGGTGTAGGTGCGCGCGATCGCCAGCATGGTGAGCGCGCGCGGATGCGGGGCACGGCGCGCGGACTGCTCGCACGCCTCGACGGCACGATCCCACTGCCGGTCGCGGAACGCCCGATAGGCGAGCGCGTCCCAGAGCCGCGCCCGCTCGTCTTGGGAGCGCGCCGGGGCCTCCACCGCCGCCGCCCGCGCGCGCGCGAACCCTCGCGCCGGATCGTGGAAGTGCAGCAGCCACTGGAGCGCCGGCGCCACCACCGCGGCCACCAGGGCCGGGGCCAGCCAGGGCCTGAGCCGGCCGGCGGCGATCGCCCGGCCGATCCGCTCGGCCGCGAACAGCGCCGCCGCCAACCCCGCGCAGGCGAACACGTCGAGGTCGCGGAAGACGCCCTGGATGGGATGGACGAAGAGGAGCAGCGGCACGAACGAGAGCGCGCACCACGTTGAGAGCCGCGCCGCCACGCCCTGGGCCCCCGCCGGCTCGCGGCGGGCCGCCAGCGCCAGCGCCACCACCAGCGCCGGCGTCTGGAAGACGAGCAAGTTTGCCAGGTCGAGCAGGTGGAGCGGGGCCACGGCCAGCGCCAGCGCCCCCGCGCCGGTGGCCCCTGCGGGCAGCAGGTGTCGCGGCAGGTCGAACTCGGTGAGGATGCGCCACAGCGCCGGCGCCACGATCACCAGCGCCAGCGCGGGCAGCCAGGCGGCGGTGCCAAGCCCGAGCCCCGGTCGCCCCGCCGGGTCGCCGTGGCCGCGGAACGCGGGCACCAGGGCAGCGAGCCAGAGCGGGGCCAGCGCCAGACCGGAGCGGTGGAGCAGGAACGCCGCCGCGACCGAGCCTCCCAGCAGCACGCCGCCTTGGCCGGTGCGCGCGAGCCGCGTGGCTCCCAGGAGGGCCGCGGCGGTGAGCACGCACAGCAGGGCGGCCGGCTTGCCGAGCCCGGTGAAGCAGGTGAGCCAGCCGCCGCAGACGATGGTGGCGGCCGCCACGAGCGCGGCGCCGCCGCGCAGCCCCCACTCGCGGGTGAGGCGCACGGCGAGGGCGCCGAGGGCCGCCGCCGCCAGGGCTTCGACCGCCCGGGTGACGAGATCGGGATCGATGCCGGTCGCAGCACGGAGCCCGCGCGGCAGGTCCAGCTCGATCATCCGCTCGAGCGGCAGCGTCTGGATGAAGTCCCGGGGCAGGGCGCCGGTCTCGACCGCCCCGCGGCGCAGCATAGCGCCACGAGCCAAGCCCCCCCGGCGCCGCTCAGGCCGTCGCCCGCGCGGTCCAGCCGCGGGGCCACGGCCGCACCCACCGGCGGGAGGAGCGGCAGCGCCAGCGCCAGCCATGGCAACCAGGCGGGCAGTGGCGCCAGGAAGCGCTGCGCGTCGAGACCCCAGGCCCACATCGACGGCAGGAAGGCGGTCGCGGCACGCAGCAGCGCCAGCGCCACGAGCACGGCGGTGACGGCGCGCGCCTCGCCGCCGGACGGTCGCGCCCTCCCGGCTCCTCGGGCCACGCCCGCCGCGGCGGGCGACCGGTCGCCGGCCGGGAGCGTCATCTCACGGCGGCGAGCCGCGGCTCGACGGCCTCCCAGATCCGGGCTTCCAGCGCCTCGGGCGTGAGCGCGGCGTCGAGCACGACGAAGCGGCCGGGCTCGGCGCGGGCCAGCTCGAGGAAGCGCGCGCGCACGCGGGCGTGGAAGTCGGCGGGCTCGCGGTCGAGCCGGTTGGTGGCGCCCGAGGCGCCCGCGCGGCGCGCCAGGCCCACGGCCGGATCGAGGTCGAACAGCAGGGTGAGCCCGGGGACCAGGCCGCCGGTGGCGGCCCGGTTCAAGGTGCGCAGCACGTCGGCGTCGAGGCCGCGACCGGCGCCCTGGTAGGCGAGCGTCGAGTCGTCGTAGCGGTCGCACAGCACCACGCGCCCCGAGGCCAGCGCGGGACGGATGACGCCCGAGACCAGCTCGGCGCGCGCCGCCTCCATCAGGAAGGCCTCGGCCAGCGCCGTCGGCCGATGCTGGGTGTCGAGCAGCAGCGCGCGCACGCCCTCGGCCACCGGCGTGCCGCCCGGCTCGCGGGTGAGGACGGGCTCCAGGCCGCGCGCGCGCAGCCGCGCGGCGAGGCGGGCGACCTGCGTGGTCTTCCCGGCGCCCTCGCCGCCCTCGAACGTGACGAACAGCCCGGACAAGGGCTGTGGGCTCACCGGCCGCCCCGGCCGCGCACGCTGGGCCTCCTAGCGCGCCCGCGCGGGGACGCGCTTCCGGGGCGCCGAGCCGCTCGAGGCGGAGGCCGCGACCGCGCGCGCCGGCGCGCGCTTGGCCGCCGGGGCACGCTTGCCCGCCTTCGCGCCATCGCGCTTGGCGCGGGCGCGCTTGGCCGCTGCCTCACCGGCCACCAGGGCCCGCAGCCGCTGCTCGGTGCCGCGCGGGTCCTGGATGTAGGCCTCGGTCATCGCCCGGCAGAAGTCGTCGGGGAACTGGTGCGGCGGCGACTTCTTGAAGTAGGACGACGGGCCGATGAGCGCGCCCTTGAGCCCCTGGTCCAGCCCGATCTTGGCGCAGCGCACCGCGTCGATGACGATGCCCGCCGAGTTGGGCGAGTCCCACACCTCGAGCTTCATCTCGAGGTTGAGCGGCACGTCGCCGAACGTGGTCCCCTCCATCCGGATGTGGCACCACTTGCGGTCCTTGAGCCAGGGCACGTAGTCGCTGGGACCGACGTGGATGTTGTCCGGGTCCATCGGATACGGGATCAGGCTCGTGACTGCCGAGGTCTTGGAGATCTTCTTCGACTCCAGCCGCTCGCGCTCGAGCATGTTGAGGAAGTCGGTGTTGCCGCCGAAGTTCAGCTGGTAGGTGCGGTCGATGCGCACGCCGCGGTCGTTGAACAGGCTGGTCAGCACGCGGTGGGTGATGGTGGCCCCCACCTGCGACTTGATGTCGTCGCCGATGACCGGCAGGCCCTTCTTCTCGAAGCGCTGCTGCCAGTACTTCTCGCGGGCGATGAACACCGGGATGCAGTTGACGAAGGCACAGCCGGCCTCGAGCACCTGCTCGACGTACCACTTGGTGGCCTCCTCGGAGCCCACCGGCAGGTAGTTCACCACCACGTCGGCGTGGGTCTCGCGCAGCAGCCGCACGACGTCCACGGTCGAGCCCGGCGCCTTCTGGATGATCTTGGAGAGGTACTTGCCCAGGCCGTCGTGGGTCATCCCGCGTTGCACGGTCACCCCCGACCTCGGCACCTTGGTGAAGGTGAAGGTGTTGTTGGGCCAGGCGGTGATGGCTTCCGACACGTCCTTGCCGACCTTGTTCTTGTCGATGTCCACCGCGGCGACGATCTCGACGTCGCGGATGTGGTAGCCGCCCAGGTTCACGTGCATGAGCCCCGGCACGCGCCCGGTCTCCTTGGCGTCCCGGTAGTAATGGAGGCCCTGGATGAACGACGAGGCGCAGTTGCCCACGCCGATGACCGCCACGCGCACCTTGCCCATACCGACTGCCTCCTTAGGAATCCCGTCCCGCGGCGCGGGTGCTCTTCCAGACGTGCACGACCCGTTGGGCCGCGGTGGAGAACGACAGGATGACGAGCAGCAGCAGGACCGCCGGCATCACCGGCCCGACCCCGCACAGACCGGCGGCCACCACGAGCACCAACCGCTCGGGCCGCCCGAACCAGCCGACCTTGCACTCGAGCCCCAGCCCTTCGGCGCGGGCGCGGGTGTAGGACACCATGAACGAGGCCACCAGCGCCAGCACCGCCACCAGGGCCACGGCCGCCCAGGTGCGGGGCTCGAGCCCGCGCGAGACCTGCGCCACGACCAGGGTCGGGTCCAGCGTCAGACGCACCAGACCGCTGATGTAGAAGCCGGCGATCCCGGTCAAGACCAGCCCCTCGCCGAGGCGGTCCAAGCTCGAGTCGAGGAACGCCCCGAAGCGCGAGACCCTTCCCGCGCGCCGGGCCACCTGGCCGTCGAGCAAGTCGCAGAGCCCGGCGAGCGCCACGAGCCCGCCGGCGAGACGGAACCATCCCTCGAAGAACGCCAGCGCCGCCACCACGCTGAGCCCGAGCCCGAAGGCGCTCAAGTGGTCGGCGGCAACGCCCAGCCGCTCGAGCAGCCCGGCCACCGGCTCCAAGAGTCCGTGGGCCGCGCGCGCCAGCCGCTGGCGCATGCCCGCCGGCGCGGGCGCGCCGCCGCCCGGAGCGTCCGCCATCGGCGCCAGCGGGTGCGCGTTCACGCGTCCGCGTCCTGGGGCTCGCCGCCCGTCGCCCCGGCGCCCCCGCGCGCCCGCAGCCTGCCCCCCAGCACCAGCACCATCTCCCCCCGTCGTTGCGCGGCGCCGAGGGCCGCGCGCACCTGGCGCGGCGTGCCGCGCAGCACCTGTTCGTGCAGCTTGGTCAGCTCGCGCGCCAGCGCGATCGGACGGTCGCCCCACACCGCCTCGAGATCCTCGAGGCAGCGGTCGATGCGATGCGGCGATTCGAACGCGACGATCGTCTCGCGGCGCTCGTGCAACTCCTCCAGCCGCCGCCGCCGCGCCGCACGCTTCGGGGGCAGGAAGCCCACGAACAGGAACGCGTCGGTGGGCAGCCCGCTCACCTGGAGCGCCGCGATCACGGCACTCGGGCCCGGGATGCTCTCCACGCGGAAGCCCGCCCCGGCCGCCGCGCGCGCCAGCGGATAGCCCGGATCGGACACGCCCGGCGAGCCCGCGTCCGTCACCACCGCGACGCTGCCGCCGCCCTCGAGGCGCTTGAGCAGCGACGGGATCTTCGCGCGCTCGTTGTGCTCGAAGAGGCTCACCACCGGCGTCCCGATGCCAAAGTGCTCGAGCAGGCGCCGGGTGTGGCGGGTGTCCTCGGCCGCCACCACCTGGACCTCGCCGAGGACGCGCAGCGCACGCCGCGAGATGTCCTCCAGGTTGCCGATGGGTGTCGCCACCAGGAACAAGGTGCCTCCGCCCCCGGAGGGCTGCTCGCGCGTCACGCCCGTCCTGCCGCCATCACCACCGGTGGAGCCGGCCCGGAAAAGCCGGCGGACCCTAGCACGCGACCCGGACCCCGTCCACCGGCGGCGCTCACGCGCCGCGTCCGGCGGTGATGGCGAGCGCCTCGTTCACCCGCGCCGAGAGCGCCGCGACGGCGCGGGCGATCCCGGCGTCGTCCACGTCGAGATGTGTGATCGCGCGGATGCGCCCAAGCCCCGAGGGTCCCATCCACACCCCGTCTCGGTGCAGGCCACGCAGCAGCGTGTCCCGGTCGAGGCCCGCGTGCGTCAGCTCGATCATCACGATGTTGGTCTCGGGCTCCTCGACCCGGACCCCCGGCAGCGCGCGCGCCCCGGCGGCCAGACGCCGCGCGCGGGCGTGGTCCTCGCTCAAGCGCGCCACGTGGTGGTCGAGCGCATGGAGGCAGGCGGCGGCCAGGACGCCGACCTGGCGCATGCCGCCGCCCCAGACCTTGCGCGTGCGGCGGGCGCGGCGGATCAGCTCGGCCGGGCCGACCAGGATGGAGCCGACCGGTGCGCCGAGCCCCTTGGAGAAGCACATCATCAGGCTGTCGACGCACGCCGCCCAGGTGGGGACCGGCACGCCGGTGGCCACGCTGGCGTTCCAGAGTCGCGCGCCATCCAGGTGCACCTTGAGGCCGCGCGCGCGTGCCGCCGCGGCCAGGGCGCGCAGGGTCTCGAGCGGCAGGATCGCGCCGCCGCAGCGGTTGTGGGTGTTCTCGAGACACAGCAGCGAGACGCGCGCCACGTGGTCGTCGGCGGGATCGCGCACCAGGGCGGCGACCGCCTGGGGGTCGATCGCCCCGCGCTCGCCGGCGATCGGATGCGCCAGGCATCCGGAGAGGGCCGCGATGCCGCCCTGCTCGTTGATGAAGATGTGCGACTGGGCCTCGAGCAGCACCTCGTCGCCGGGCCGGGTGTGGCTGTGGACCGCGAGCTGGTTGCCCATGGTCCCGCTGGGCACGAAGACGGCGGCCTCCATCCCGGCCAGCGCCGAGACGCGGCGCTCCAGCTCTTGCACGGTGGGGTCGTCGCCGTAGACGTCGTCGCCCACGACGGCGGCGGCGATGGCGCGGCGCATCGCCTCGGTGGGCCTCGTCACCGTGTCGCTGCGCAGGTCCACGGGCGGGAGG
>VBPB01000121.1 GCA_005893365.1 Candidatus Eiseniibacteriota bacterium | reverse complement strand
GCGTCGAGCGATAGGCGATCCAGCGGCCGTCGGGCGAAACCACCGGCTGGCGGTCGTCGCCCTGGGCCGGCTCGCTCAGCGCCTCGGGCACGCCCCCGCCGGCCGCGAGGCGGAAGATGCCGTAGCGTCCGCCCAGGTCGCCGCGGTCGGAGGCGAACACGATCCAGCGGCCGTCGGGGGTCAAGTCCGGCTCGACATCGTCGAAGTCGTCGTGGGTGAGCCGCTCGAGCCGCACCTCGCCACGACTCCAGTCCGCCCGGTAGAGGTCGCTGCGCCCACCCTGATCCTGGGCCGAGAAGACCACCGCCTGCTCGCCGGGCACGATGCAGGGATCGTTGATCGCCACCAGGTGCGGGAACTCGAGGCGGCGGACCACGCGGCGCCGGCCCGAGTCGACCAGGTAGAGGTCGTCGCGCCCGCCGCGCTTGGACGAGAGCGCGATCAGCCCCGAGGGCGAGGCGTCGGGACGGTTCTGGAAGAGATGGAACGACTCGAACGAGGGCGACTGGCCGCCGCGGAGCACGCGATGCTCGCGCCGCTTCCCGCCCGGGCCGGGCTCGTTGAGCATCAGGTCCACGCCCGCCTCGCTGGCGGCGAAGTAGCAGAACCGGAGCGCGCTGTCGGGACGGGCCGAGTCGCGGACACTCGCGGCCGGCAGCACGCGGGCGCCCAGGTTGTAGTAGCCGTGGGTGGTGAGGCGGCGGGCCAGGTCCTTGGCCGACTGCGCCTGCGCCACGACCGGGTAGTAGTGGCGGCGCAGGCCCAAGAACCAGTCCTCGTCCACGTCCTTGAGCGGCAGGCCCAGGGTGATCCGGAAGACGGTCTCGAAGTCGTCGCCGCGGTACCAGTTGTCGAGCAGGTCGAAGACCTTCCCGGGCCCGAACCGGTCGGCGAGGTAGAGCAGGAACGACTGGCCCTCCTTGTACATCAGCACGCTGCCGGCGATCGGTCCGCTGCGCGTCAGCGGCAGCGCCTCGCCCGAGAGCACGGCGTCGCGCAGCAGGCCCTCGCCGTCGGCGTCCCAGTGCGTGCCGCAGAACTCGGCCAGCCCCTCGGTGAACCAGAGCGGCGGCAGGTAGCCCTGGGTGCGGTGATGGTTCTTCATCACCTGCCCCAGCTTCTCGAGCATGTAGGCGTGCGTCAGCTCGTGCCGCGTCACCCAGACCAGGCGGGCCCACGAGCCGGTGTGCGGGACCATCACGCGGCCCTTGATGAACTCGGTCAGGCCGCCCACCCCCTCGGAGATCAGCTCGGGGGTGGCGTTGGTCTGCTGGAAGATGTGGTGCTCGGAGAACAGCAGGAACGGGATGGGATGGTGCGAGGGCAGGCGGAAGCGGACGTCGTACTCGACACACACGCTCTCGGCCGTGGCGGCCAGCCGCCGCGCCAGGCTCTCCTCCTGCGCGTAGTAGTGCAGGCGCAGGTGCGGGGTCTCGAGCACGCTCCAGTCCAGCGGCTCGTACTGGACCTTGTTCTTGCCGAAGACCTGGCCCCCCGCCGGCGTGCACCAGAGGGCCGCCACCAGGCTCAGGGCGGCCGCGGTCCGGGCGATGCGGGCGAACGACATCAGGGCTCCCGGGTCATGGGCGATCTACCGCGCGGCGCTGGCGACCTCTTCCAGTGTATAGAAACCGGGGCCGGCGGTCGCCACGAATCGCGCGGCGGCCACCACGCCGTGGGCGAACGCGGCGCGATCCTCGGCGACGTGGCGCAGCTCGATCCACTCCCCCGCGCCGGCCAGCACCACGGCGTGATCCCCGACCCAGGTGCCGCCGCGCAGCGAGTGGATGCCGATCTCGGCCTCGGGCCGCGCCCCCACCCGCCCCGAGCGCCCCATGCGCAGGGCCGAGGCGGGATAGCCCCGCCGCTCCGCCGCCTCGCGCGCCAGGTGGAGCGCGGTGCCCGAGGGGGCGTCCTGCTTGCCGCGATGGTGGCGCTCCACGATCTCGACGTCCCAGCTGGCGGGCACGGCCCCCAGGGCGGCCGCCAGCGCCCGGCGCAGCGCCAGCACCCCCAGGCTGAAGTTGGCGGCCCGGACGATGGCGATCGTCCGGGCCAGGGCCCGGATGCCCGCTTCGTCCTCGGCCCCGAGCCCGGTGGTGCCGGAGACCAGGGCCGCACCCCGCTCGGCACAGATCGCGGCGGCCGCGACCGCCGCGGCCGGGCTGCTGAACTCCACCACCACGTCGCCGCGGGCCACGACCGCGCCCAGGTCATGGCCCCACGGCGCCCCGCCGTCGGCCGGCGCCGGCGCCTCGGGGCGCTCGACCCGGGCCTTGAGCGTGACGTCGGGAGCCCCCGGGATCGCCCCGGCCACCGCCTGTCCCATGCGCCCGCCGGCGCCGAGCAGGACGACGCGCGTCACGCCCGGGCCGCCCCGGCCGGCTCCGGCAGGGCCAGCCCGGCCGCCTTCGCGGCCTTGAGAATCGCGGTTTCGCTCGCCGGCTCGACCGGGACCAGCGGCAGCCGCAGCTGGTTCTCGATCAGCCGCATCGCCGACATCAGATACTTGACCGGCCCGGGGTTGGACTCCATGAACAGGGCCTTGAAGAGCGGCAGCAGCCGGCGATGCACGGCCTCCGCCTCGGTGAGGCGGCCGGCCCGCGCGTGGTCGCACAGCGTGCGCATCTCCCGCGGCGCCACGTTGCCCGCCACCGAGATCACGCCCTGGGCGCCCACCGCGATCATCGGCAGCGTGAGCGAATCGTCGCCCGAGAGCAGCGTGAACCGGCACCGGGCCTTGACCGCGCTCGCCTGGTCGAGGCTGCCCGAGGCCTCCTTGACCGCCACCACGTTCGGCAGGTCCTGCACCTGCTCCAGGGTCTCGGGCAGCGTGTTGGTGGCCGTCCGGCCGGGCACGTTGTAGAGGATGATCGGCAGCCGGGTGCTCTTGGCCACCGCGGTGAAGTGCGCCACCTGCCCCTTGGGCGTCGGCTTGTTGTAGTAGGGCGTCACCACCATCGCGCCGTCGAGCCCGAGTTCCTCGGCCATGCGCGTGATCGCGATGCTCTCGGCGGTGTTGTTGGTGCCGGTCCCGGCCACCAGCGGGACGCGCCCGCGCACCCGCTCCTTGGCGAACTTCCAGAGCGCGCGGCGCTCCTCGAGCGTGCAGGTCGCGGCCTCGCCGGTGGAGCCGGAGATGACCAGCCCCTCGACGCCGCCCCCGAGCATGAACTCGATGATCCGGTCGGTGCCGTCCAGGTCGGGCGCGCTACCGCGGAAGGGCGTCACCATCGCCACCATCAGACCTTCGAACATGCCAAGCCTCCCCAAGGTTCGGTTACGCGCGGGCCATGCTCGTCCGCGCCGGTTCGTTCCACTCGCCGGCGTAGGCCACCTCGGCCGGACCGGTGAGGGTGACCTCCCAGCGCGATCCGGCCGCCGTCAGGCCGACCCGCAGTTCGTCGCCGCCCGCGGTCATCACCGCGATCGGCGGCACATCCCCTTCGGCGACCGCCCACAGGGCCGCCGCCATCGCCCCACTCCCGCACGCCAGCGTCTCGCCCTCGACGCCGCGCTCGTAGGTGCGCAACGCCACGCGGCCGGGGGCCAGCCGGGTGACGAAGTCCACGTTGGTGCCGGCGGGCCCGAAGCCCTCGTGATGCCTGAGGGCGGCCCCCCACTCGGCCACCGGCACCGCCTCCACCCGCTCCACCGGGACCACCAGGTGCGGCACCCCGACGCGGCTCCGCCGCCCCGCGAACGACCGGCCGGCCGCACATAAGATTTCGACCGGGCCGGCACCGTCCACGAGCCCGAAGGCGAGCTCGATCCCGGCCCCCGTGGGGCTTGGGCGGGCGCTCATCGGACCGGCCGCGGTCAGGAAGCGGACTTGGCCGCCCGTCCCCAGCCCTAGGTCCAGCGCGCGCCGCGCCAGACACCGCGCCCCGTTGCCGCAGAACTCGGCGGGCCGGCCATCGGCGTTGAAGTAGCGCATCGCGAAATCCTGTCCGGCCTCACGCTCGAGCAGCAGCACGCCGTCCGCCCCCACGCCGCGCCGCCGGTCGCACACGCGCCTTAGCAGCGCCTCGAGCTCGGGGCCGGGCGGCGGCAGGAACGGGCTCCGGTGGTCCACGACCACGAAGTCGTTGGCCGCGCCATGCATCTTCAGGAACGGGATGGTCATGATCCCTCGGCTGCGTTTGGAAACCCGATCACTGCGTTGGCTCGCTCGCTCCTCGCTGCGGAGTATCTTACCGATACGCCTCGCTCGTCGCTCCCTCGCGCGGACCCGCGGGCGCGGGTGTCCCGTCCTCGGCTTTCCCAACGCAGCCTTACCGCCCGCCGGGTGGAGGCGCCAGCACCAGATCGACGCTGTTGTCCTCGGAGGCGGGCGCCACCTCGATCCGGCGCTCCGCGCTCGCGGGCTCGAGCGCGGGCTGCCAGTCGCGGCTGTGGTCCAGGTCGCGCCACGCCCGCACCCGCCAGCTGCCGGGGCGCAGCTGCAACTCGTAGCGCCGCTGGCTGTCCGCGATCGCGGTGACGCGCCGCAGACTGTCGCCGGCGGCGACCGCGACCACCATCAGCGAACCGCTGGTGCCGCCGAGCGAGTCTATCACAGCGCCGCGCACGAACCCGCCGGCATGCGGGTTCGCCACCGGCACCGTGAAGCCGCTCGCGACCGGGGCCTCGGGCGTGAGCGCGAAGAGGCTGTCGACCGGCGCCAGGATGTCGGTCTCGGGCTCGAAGGAGTGGTTGTGATTGAGGTCCACGAACACCCACAGCCGGTAGCGGCCCGGGACGGTGAGGCCGACGACGCGGAAGCGGCCGTCGTGGTCGGTGAGGCCGATGTCGTCGAAGTCGCGCGCGGTGCTGTCGGGGGTCACGCCGCGCGCCGCGTCGTAGCACCAGACGTAGTTCCCGGCCGGCGGGAAGCCGCGGGCCACGATGGCGCCCTCCAGCACGCCGGGCGGCATGGTCGCGGCGGTCGTGAACACCACCGTCGCCCCGCCGGCGAGCAGGTTGCCGTGGCGGTCGCGCGCCCCGCGGCCCAGGAACAGCGTGTAGGTGCGGTTGGCCGCCAGCGACTCGGCCAGGACCAGCGCCACCGTCCGCCCGTGCCAGCGCCGCTCCTTGATGTCGATGCGCGGGGCGATCGAGATGGCATCGCCGGTCGAGCGCGGCTCCATCCCCTCGCTGAAGGCGAGCGTCGGCGAGACGTTGCGCGGCACGCCCTGGGCGCCCGAGTCCGGCGAGGCGGCGATCAGGCGCGGCGGCTCGACGTCGGGTGGCCCGCCGCTGGGCTGCCCCTTGCGGGCGCAGGCGCCAGCCCCAAGCGCCAGCAGCAGCGCCGGCGCCGCAAGGATCGACCGGGCGACCCTTGGCCCCATGGTCACGCGCGCGGATGCGCCTGCTGGTAGGCGCGGCGCAGCCGGCTCCCCGAGACGTGCGTGTAGATCTGGGTGCTGGTGAGCGAGCGGTGCCCGAGCAGTTCCTGGATGGCGCGCAGGTCGGCGCCGCCGTCCAGCAGGTGGCTCGCGAACGAGTGCCGCAGCGCGTGCGGGGTCACGCCCAGGCCGCCCGCCACCTCGCCCAGCCGGCGGCGCACCACCCGCTGCACCGTGCGCCCCGAGAGCCGGCCGCGGCGGGGAGTGAGGAAGACCGGCTCGTCGGCCCGCCCGGCGGTACGGCCGGCGGCGGCGAGGTAGCGGTCGAGGGCGCCCAAGGCCGCGCGTCCCGCCGGCACCACGCGCTCGCGGCGGCCCTTGCCGCGCACGCGCAGCAGGCCGCCGGCGCGGTCCACGTCGCCGCGGTTGAGGCCGGTGAGCTCCGAGAGCCTGAGGCCCGCGGAGTAGGCCAGCTCGAGCAGCGCGCGATCGCGCAGGCTGGCCGGGTCCTCCCCCGCGAGCCCATCCAGGGCGCGGGTGAGATCCACCTGGGGGAGCGTGCGCGGCAGGCGGCGCGCCCGCCGCGGGAACGGCAGGCCGCGGGCGCCGTCGGTCGCGAGCAGGCCGCGCCGGACGCAGAAGCGCGTGTAGCTGCGCCAGGCCGCCAGCGCCCGCGCGGCACTGCTCGCCGCGTGCCCGGTGCGATAGAGGTCGCGCAGCGCCCGCTCGAGCAGCTCGCGGGTCCACGCGGCGGCGGCCACCGGCCGGCCCGGTCCGCCGGCGAGGTCCAGGACGCGGGCGATGTCGCGCCGGTAGGCGGCGAGCGTGTGCGGGGAGGCCCGCCGCTGCGCCGCCAGCTCGGTCAGGAACTGCTCGAGCGCGTCACGCACCGACCGTTTCCGGCGCGAACTGCCCCTTGCACTTGAGGCAGCGCAGGACCAGCCCCGCCTTGCGCGTCTCCTTCTCGACCAGGAACGGCGCCCCGCAGGTCGGACACGGCACCAGGCGCGGCTTGTCCCAGGCCGCGAACTTGCATTCGGGGTAGCGCGTGCAGCCGTAGAAGGTCTTGCCGCGCCGCGTCCGGCGGGCGGCGATCTCGCCGAGGCCGCAGTCCGGGCACTTGATGCCGAGCGTGATCGGCTTGGTGAACTTGCAGTCGGGGCGGCGCGAGCACGAGATGAACCGGCCGTAGGGGCCGTTGCGCGACACCAGCGGCGCCCCGCACAGGTCGCAGGTGCCCTCGACCGGCGTCGGCAGCTCGGCATCGGCCACCGGACGCGTGTACTTGCACTCCGGGTAGCCCGGACACGCCAGGAACGGGCCGCGGCGGCCGAACTTCTTGACCAGCATCTTGCCGCAGTTGGGACACGCGATCTCGGTCGCGGTCTCCACCTTCTGCCGGTGCTGTTTGGACGCCTTCTCGGCCTGCTCCAGGTCCTTGCTGAACGGCCCCCAGAAGTCCTGGATCACGTGATGCCATTCCTGCTTGCCTTCCTCGATGTCGTCCAGCTCCTCCTCCATGCGCGCCGTGAACGCCACGTCGAAGATGTCGGGGAAGGTGGCGGTGAGCAGCCGGTTGACGGCCTCGCCCAGGTCGGTGGGGCCGAGCCGGCCCTTGTCGCGCGTCACGTACTCGCGATCGACGATGGTGGTGACGATCGTGGCGTAGGTGCTGGGCCGCCCGATGTTCTCCTCCTCCAGCGCCCGCACCAGCGACGCCTCGGAGTAACGCGGCGGCGGCTGGGTGAAGTGCTGCTCGGGCCGCACCGGCTCCCCGCCCTCGGCGAGCGGCTCGCGCGCCACGGTCAGGGCGGCGTCCGGGGCCACCTCGGGCAGGCGCGACTCGGCCGACTCGTCCTCGTCGTCCACGCCGTAGAGCTTCTGGAAGCCGGGGAACTTGAGCACCCGCCCGCTCGCGCGCAGGCCCAGCCGCCCGGACTCGAGATCGAGCGTGGTCTGGAGGTACTCGGCGGAGGCGGCCGGTCAGGAACGGCCGCAGCGCCTCCGGCGTGCGCAGCACCGAGCTGGGACGGATGGCCTCGTGCGCCTCCTGGGCGCCCTTCTTGCTCTTGTACTGGCGCGGCGCCTCGGGCACGTAATCGGCGCCCAGGTGCTGGCCCAGCCAGCCGCGGATCTCGGCGATCGCCTCGCCGGCCAGCCGCGGCGCGTCGGTGCGCATGTAGGTGATGAGCCCGACGCTGCCCTCGCGGCCGAGGGCCACGCCCTCGTAGAGCTGCTGGGCGAGCGCCATCGTCCGCTTGGCGGTGTAGCCGAGGCGGTTGAAGGCGGTCTGCTGGAGCGTGCTGGTGATGAAGGGGGCCCGCGGGTGGACCGAGCGCGGCACGGTCTCGACCGCCGCGACCCGCGCCGGGGCTTGGGCCAGTTCGGCCGCCAGGGCGCGGGCCCGCTCCGCCACCCCGTCGCCGCGCAGCTGTCCCTGCTCCAGCTCCTCCTCGCCCACCCGCACCAGCCGTGCCGTGAAGCGCTCGCCGCCCTGGGTCTGATAATCCACTTCGACGGTCCAGTACTCGACCGGCACGAAGGCGCGGATCGCCTCCTCGCGCTCGCAGATCAGACGCAGGGCCACACTCTGCACCCGGCCCGCGGAGAGGCCGTAGCGCACCGTGCGCCACACGAACGGGCTCACCTTGTAACCGACCAGGCGGTCGAGCACGCGCCGCGCCTGCTGGGCGTTGACCAGGTTCATGTCCAGCTCGCGTGGCACCTCGAGCGCGAGCTTCACCGCGCGCTCGGTGATCTCGTTGAAGGTCAGCCGCGCGATCGGCCGCTTGGCACTCTTGAGCGCCCCGGCCAGATGCCAGGCGATCGCCTCGCCCTCGCGGTCCGGATCGGGCGCCAGGAAGATGCGGTCCGCGGTCTTGGCGGCGGTCTTGATCTTGGCGAGGGCGGCACTCTTGCCCCGGATCGGCACGTACTTGGGCTCGAAGTCGTTCTCGAGATCGACGCCCAGCTCGCTCTTGGGCAAGTCCATGATGTGCCCGTTCGACGCGAGCACCGAGAACCCGCGGCCCAGGAACTTGGTCAGCGTGCGCGACTTGGTGGGCGACTCGACGATCACGAGCGAGCGCGTCCGCCCCACCGCGGCCGGCTCGTCCCCGCCCGCGCTCGCCGCGGCGGCACGCCGGGCGGCCTGGGGCCTGGCGGCGCGGGCGCCCTTGGGCTCGCCCTTCACCTTCGCGGCCGCCGGCGCCTTCGCCTTGCGGATCGCCGCGGGCTTGACGGCCGTCACGGCCGGCGTCTCCGCCGCCGTGACGGCGGCCGGCTTGCGCGCCGGCTGCTTGGCGGCCGCGGGCTTCGCCGCGGGCCGCGCGGCCGCCTTCGCCTTCGTCTTCGTCTTCGCGCCCGTGACCGGGCGGCGCTCAGTGCGCGACTTCGCCATCGCCCGCTCCGTATTCGAGGGTTCCGTCCCGACCGGCCGGACGCAAGGCCACCCGGGCCGCCACCTCCCGCACCAGCTCCACCTCGATCGGCCGCACGCCGGTGGCGGTCAGCCGGTCGAGCACGCGCTCGAACTGCCCCGCGTCCAGCGAGCCGCGCCGCCTCAGCGCCAACAGATACCCCCACGCCTCGGGGCTCAGCGACTCGCGCTCGAGCGGGCTCAGCATCCGGTGGACGCCGCGCCCCGGGACCTCCTCCAGCGCCGCGGTGCCGACCCGGGGCAGGGTCCCGGCGATGGTCTTGAGCGTGAGGATCGCGGCCTGCAGATGCTCCTCGGTGAGTCCGTTGCCCTGCAGGGCCTCGCCCAGGCTCTCGAGCGCCAGCTCGTCACCGGCGAGCCAGGCCTCCAGGCGCTCCGCGATCACGTCCAGCAGCCTCAGCACCGGGTCCGATCCTGCGCTCGCCGTCATGCGCCGCTCCCCACGCCCTGGTCGATCAGCATGTGACACTTCTTGTACTTCTTGCCGCTCCCGCACGGACAGGGATCGTTGCGCCCCACCCGCGGCCCGGTCTGGGCCGGCGCCGGCCGACCCTCGCCCGGTCCCGGCTGCGGACGCGCGGCGGGGGCCACCGGCGCCTCGGCCCCCGGGATCGCGCCGCCGAAGGCGGGGGCGGCCTCGTGCTGCTCGCGGATCTGCCGCGGCGGCGGCCGGCGCGGCGGCGGCGCCGCCGATTCCGGGGCCAGCTGGACGCGGAACAGGTTGCCGATGAAGTCCTCGTTCACCTCGTCGAGCAGCGTCTCGAACAACCCGTACGCCTCGCGCTTGTACTCCACCAGCGGGTCGCGCTGCCCGTAGGCGCGCAGGCCGATGCCGCCCTTCAAGTGGTCGAGCTCGTAGAGGTGGTCGCGCCAGTGGTCGTCGAGCACGCGCAGGAACAGATGGCGCTCCAGGTCGCGCAGCATCGGGGCGGTGAACTCGGCCTCGCGGCTGCGATAGACCTGGACCGCGCGCTCCACCGCGCGCTGCTCCAGCGCGGCGTAGTCCGGGGCCTCGAGCTCGGCCACGGTGAGCGGCGAGCGCAGCAGGAAAGACAGCTCGTCCGCCGCCGCCTTGAGGTTCCACTCGTCGCGGTGGGCCTTCTCCCCGCCCAGGAGCTTGGCCAGCCGGGCGCCCACCACCGACTCCAGCGCGTCGAGCACCGACTCGCTCATGTCCGCGCTCAGCAGGGCCGCGTTGCGCAGGTCGTAGACCACCGTGCGCTGCTGGTTCATGACGTTGTCGTATTCCAGGAGGTGCTTGCGGATGTCGAAGTTGTGCGCCTCGACCCGCTTCTGCGCGTTCCCGATCGCCCCGGTCACCAGCGGGTGCTCGATGACCTCGCCCTCCTCCACCCCCATGCGCTGCATCAGGCTCGAGATGCGCTCGCTGCCGAACAGGCGCATCAGGTCGTCCTCGAGCGAGAGCGAGAACCGCGAGGAGCCCGGGTCGCCCTGGCGCCCCGACCGCCCGCGCAGCTGCCGGTCGATGCGTCGCGACTCGTGCCGCTCGGTGCCGAGGATGTGCAGCCCCCCCAGCTCCGACACGCCCGCGCCGAGCTTGATGTCGGTGCCGCGCCCCGCCATGTTGGTGGCGATGGTCACCGCGGCGCGCCGCC
>VBPB01000120.1 GCA_005893365.1 Candidatus Eiseniibacteriota bacterium | reverse complement strand
GACCGTGGCCGCCAGCCCAATCCCTGAGCCGGGGAACGTCGCCCCGCGGCGCGCGGCGCGGAGGGCGGAGGGGGTGGAGGGGGCGGAGGGTGCCGTGGTCGCCGGCCGCCGGCTGCGAGGCGTGGTCATCCGCGGGGAGCGCCGGGTGCCGAGGCTGCCGGCCGCCTACTCCGCGGCGTCGTCATCCGCCAGGTAGTAGACCGCCCCGGCCTCGGGGACGTGCGCGGCGCGCGTCCAGAGCGTGCTCACCGCCGAGCCCGCCAGCCGCTCGAGCAGCCACGGGCGCGGCCGGCGGAACTCGACCAGGCGGATGCGCTCGCTCTCGGGGATGCCGGCGCGCTGCCGGGCCTCGGCGATCGCCGCTTCCAGCCCGCCGATCTGGTCCACCAGCCGGTGGCGCTGGGCGTCCTCGCCCATCCACACCCGGCCCTGCGCCACCGAGTCCACCTGGGCGAAGCTGAGGCGGCGGCCGTCCGCGACCTTGGCGACGAAGCCGCGGTAGTAGTCGGCGATGGCCGAGTCGGCGGTCGCCTGCATCTCGGCGTCCCAGTCGTACGCGGTCGAGAGGCCGCGCATGTAGCGCCCGCGCTCGAAGTCGTCCTCGCGCACGCCGTGCTTGGCGTACCAGCCCTGGAGCGAGGGCTTGAGCGTGAGCACGCCGATCGAGCCGGTGCGGGTGTACCGGTCGGCGAAGATGCGGTCGCCGTGGGCGGCGATGTAGTAGCCGCCGCTGCCGGCGACACTGCCCATCGAGACGATGAACGGCTTGCCAGTCTCGTGCTTGAGGCGCTGGGCGGCGTGGTCGATCAGGTTGGACGCCAGGCCCGACCCGCCCGGGCTCTCGACGCGGAACACCACCGCCTTGACCCCGGGCTCGTGGAACGCGCGCTCCAGCTGCCGCACCACGGTCTCCGAGCCCATGTAGGGGCCCATCAGCAGGTCGTTGCCGCTGCGCCCCACGTCGATCGCCCCGCTCGCGTAGACGACGGCGATGCGCCCCGGCACGGTCCAGGCCCGCTCGACCGCGGGGCGGCGCCGCAGGTCCACGGTGCGCGGATGGTCGCCCAGGTGCGCGAGGCGCCCGAGCATCCGCAGCGCGTCCTCGCGGTAGCCGACCGTGTCCACCAGCCCGGCGCGCTGCAGCTCGCGCGTCGGCCACACCCGGCCGTCGAGCACGGTGAGCAGGCGGGCGCGGTCCATGCGGCGGTCGGCCGCGACCGCCGAGACGAACAGCTCCTGCGAGACGTCGAGGTTGCGCTCGATGACCTCGCGGTCGGCGGGCGGGGTCGAGTCGACGCTGAAGTTGCGATAGGCCGACTTGTAGCGCCCGGTCGACGAGCGGTCGAGGCGCAGGCCCCAGTCGGCCAGGAACTGCCGGTAGTAGCGGCGCTCGGCGCGCAGGCCCAGCGCCCCGAAGTAGGCCTCCTCGCTGGCGACGATGCGGTCGCAGGCCGAGGCCAGATAGAGGTCGCCGCGGCCGCCGCCATCCTCCAGATAGGCCACGACCGGCTTGCCCGCCTTGCGGAGCCGGGCGATGCGCGGCCGGAGCTCCTCCAACTGCGCCATGTTGCCGACGCCGCGCAGGTCGAGCAGCACGCCGCGCGTGAGCGGATCCTCGAGCGCCCGCTCGAGCGTCCGGTGCACCGAGGCGACGCCGGCTAAGGCTGAGGCCCCCTCGGTGAGCGTGAAGCCCGAGAGCGGCTCGTCACCCAGCACGCCGCCCAGGCGGAGCACCGCGAGACGGTTCGACTTGGGCCCGGTGAACACGCTGTGCTCCTCGCCCTGATGGAGCGAGATCGCGTGCGTCACCGCGAGCCGGCGCTGGTCGCGGTCGAACGCGCCGCTGCCGTGGTAGGCGGCGCGTCCGCCCAGCAGCGAGAGGCCGAGCTGGAATCCGCCGTGGTCCTGCACCGCGCCGCGCACGGCCAGGCCCGGCACCAGCTCCAGCTCGCCGCCCACCCGCACCCGCGCCTGCGAGCGCGCGGCGCCCTCGGCCATCAGCACGTCGGCGGTGAGCGTCAGCCGCGAGCCCAGCTCGTGCCCCTTGCTCGCGAGGAAGGCGAGCGGGCGCAGGCCGACGCCGCCGGCGTAGGCGCGCCCCAAGTGCACGCCGCCCAGGTTCGGCTGGGTCAGGTGCCGGCCCACCAGCCCCAGCGAGAGCCACGGCTGGGGACGCGAGAGCAGCCCGATCGCGTAGTCGGTGGCGTGGGAACCCGGCACCTGGAGCCGGTCGATCGACAGGCCCCCGCGCAGCAGGTCCGACCCGTTGCCGAACGCCAGCATCCAGTCCTTGGGGCCGCCCTTGATGGTGCTGCCGATGATGCCGACCCCGCGCTGCGCCCACGCGCCGCGATACAGGCGCCCGGTGGGCTCGAGGTTCGTGAGCGCCAGCAGCAGTTCGGCCGGGTAGTGGATGCCGCCGGCCGCCGGGTTGATGACGAATCCCCACGCGCCGTCGGTGGCCGCCACACTCTCGTTGCCATAGAGCGGCATCGGGAAGTCGGGGCTCGGGCCGGCGGCGGCCGGGGAGGGTGCCCGCGCCGCGAGGGCGAGCAGCGCCAGGATCAGGATCGGTCGGCGGGACATCGGCAGGACCTCCGAACGCCGCACCGGCGGACCGCTACGACGACGCGGTCACCCCGATGCGCGGACAATGGGGAGCGAGCGTGCAGGCGGAGCAGCGTGGCTTGCGGGCGGCGCAGACGCTCCGTCCGTGCAGGATGAGCCAGTGCGAGAACCGCGACCAGGTCTCGCGCGGGACGATCGGCATGAGCGCGAACTCGATCTTGACCGGGTCGGTCTCGCGCGTGAGGCCGAGCCTAAGGGCGAGGCGCTGGACGTGCGTGTCCACGACCAGGCCCGGGATGCCGAATGCGTTCCCGAGCACGACGTTCGCGGTCTTGCGTCCCACGCCCTTCAAGGCGGTGAGCGCCTCGAGCGTCTGGGGCACTTGGCCCCCATGATGGGCGACGAGGTCGGCGCAGCAGCTCTGGATGGCCTTGGCCTTGTTGCGGTAGAAGCCGGTCGAGCGGATGAGCCCCTCGAGCTCGGCCCGGTCCGCGCCGGCCAGGGCGGCCGCGTCCGGGAAGCGGGCGAACAGCGCCGGCGTCACCAGGTTCACGCGCTCGTCCGTGCATTGGGCGGAAAGGATGGTGGCCACCAGCAGCTGCAGCGGGTTCTCGTGATGGAGCGCGGTGTGGGCGTCGGGATAGGCGCGCGCCAGGAGCTCGAAGAGCTTCGCCGCCCGCGAGGGCGTGGGCGGGGCGATGCGCATCCGCGGCGCGCCGACGGCGGCCCGGCGGCGGGTCGCGGCCTTGCGGTCGCGAACGGTCGCCGCCGCCCCGGTGCCGCGCGCCCCCTTGAGCGCATGACGCCGGGCGCCGGCCTGGCGCGCCGCCGCGCTACTTCGCGCCGTCCGGCCGCGGCCCGGCGTCGCGCGGGGCCGGCGCTTGCCGGGGAGCCGTGGCTCGCCGGCCGGCTTGCGGCGGGCACGAGGGGACTTGCGTGGGGGCGGGGCGGCCCGCGACCGATCCCGCCCGCAAACAACCGCTCGACCCGGCCCGGATTGGGGCCGATGGTCTCGGAAGGGCACGATGTGCCATGCTGCGGCCGGCACGGCGGTCCAGCTCCGGCGCCAACGCGAAAGGCGGACCCCTGAACCTTCCGGTCGTACTCGCGATTCCGATGATCGGGTTCCACTGGGATCCGGTGAGGATCAACGACGCCGTCGGGCAGGCTCTCAACAACCTGGCGGGGCGCTCGCGGCTCCTGGACGATCTGCTCTACCTGGGTCTCCACAACGACCTCGCCAAGGGCGCGGTCATCGGCGCCTGCTTCTTCGCCGCCTGGTTCGGCCACGCGTCGCGCGAGGACCTGCTCCGGGCGCGTGCCATCCTGCTCACCACCCTGGCCGCCGCCGCCCTGGTCCTCGCCACCACCAAGACCATGTCGCACGTCATCGTCCTGCCGCGCCCGGCCATCCTCTCGCAGCGGCTCTACCTGCTCGAGGGCGACCAGTTGCGCGAGCAGGCCCGCCTCCCGTTCCGCGTGCCGCTCGATGGCTGGGACCAGACCAAGGCGCGCACGCTGAGCGAGGGGCAGGTCCTGGTCGACGACCTGGGTGGCTTCCCGAGCGACCACGCCGGCCTCTTCGTCACCCTCGCGCTCGGCATCTGGGTGGTCTCACGGGCCGCCGGGGCCATCGCCCTGTTCTGGACCTTCGGCGTCATCCTGGCGGGCAAGATCATCACCGGGCAGCACAGCCTGTTCGACGTCGTCGCGGGCACCGCCATGGCGGTCTTGGGGCTCGCGATCTGTCTCGGCGTGGCGAGTCGCTGGCTGGACCGCCCGCTGGAGCGCCTGGCCAACTGGACGCTGCGACACGGCGCGTTCGCGAGCGCCCTGATCTTCCTGGTGATGTTCGAGGTCGGCAGCACGCTCGATCACCTGCCCGACCTCGCCACGGCGATCCTCAAGGGCTTGAAGGGGAGATAGACGGATGCTCCGCGACGCGCGCCGGCGCACGAGGGGTATCGGGAAGGCCCGCGGGACGTTGAGCCTGTTCGTCACCCTGCTGGCCCTGCCGGGATGCCGGAAGCTCGAGGACCAGGGCTTCGTGCTGGTGCTGGACGACGCCTACCGGGCCAGCGTCGTCGCCACCAGCCAGGTGGGGTTCGGCGCCCCCGACGGGATCCTCTGGCACGCGGGACGGTTCTACTTCGCCGACGAGGGCGGAAAGGCCGTGCGCGTCTGGGACGGGGTCGCCGGCATGCGGACCTTCGGCGACTCGACGGCCGGATTCAGCTCCCCCGAAGACCTGGTGATGGACGCCGACGCGAACGTCTTCGTCACCGACGACGACACCGGCGACGTCTGGAAGGTGGACTCGGCGGGCGCCCCGCATCTCCTCGCCGGCAAGGCCCAGGGCCTGGTCTCGTCCGAGGCCATCGCGCTCAGCCCCGACGGGGACCTGCTCGTCGGCGACGGCGCGACCCATCAGGTCATGCGCGTGACCAAGGGCGGCGACGTCTCGGTCTTCCTCGGGCCCGAATACGGGATCACCAAACCGGAGAGCATGGCCTTCGACAGCACCGGCAACCTCTACATCGCCGATAACCAGGACAACATCCTGTACCTGCTCGATCCGCAGCATCATCTGCACCGCCTGATCGACAAGCGGGCAGGCTTCTCGCCCGAGACCATCGTCGCCAGCGGGGACACGCTCTACATCACCGACAGCAAGTCGGGGCGCGTGTACCGGCTGCCGCCGCGCGGCCCCCTGCAGACGCTCGCGACCTTCGGGGGCACCATCCGCAACGTGCAGGGCATCACCCCGGACGACCGCGGCGATCTGTTCATCACGGTCCAGTCGGACCTCAAGCGCCGCATCGGCTTCGTCGTCCGCCTCGCCCGGGCGGGCTGAGCCCCCGCAGCCGCGCGCCCGCGCGCCGAGGCCGTGGTCGCCCGCCCGCGTCGTTAGAGCAGCGCCGCACGGATCAGCGACGCCGTGCCGCCCTGGAGGTCCTGCATCAGACGCACCCGCGGGCAGGCCGCCGTCCGGACGAACCGCGCCTCGCGCGTCACCGCGACCACCCGGACGTGGCGGTGATCGGTCCGCTGCACCACGCGCCGCACCACCGGCAGCGCCCCCCACAGCACGACGGCTTCGAACGCGAGCATCCCGCCCGCGATGGCGATCAGCGCCAGATCCCTGATCCTTCTGCGACTCATGGTCCGCCTCCTCTCCATCTGCCCGTCACCCGAGGTCCGGGGCCGGGGCCCATCGCTCGCTGCCCGACGTGGGATATGACGGGCGAGCGTCGGGATTCGTTGCCACGGAGTGGGAGGCCCCGTGCGAACCGAGCCGATTTTGCGCCGCGCTGACAGCCGGCCCGGACGGCCCGTCGCTGGGCGCCGGAAGGCCCCGCGCTCGGCCAGCGGAGTGCCGCGCTCGTCGCGGGCCAGCGCAACCGTGTCGGCCGTAGGCGATTCGCGGGGACGGAGTTCCGGGTTGCTGCCGGACGCGGCGGATAGGTACGCTCGATGCCCATTCCCCACGGGCGCCGGTTCCGGCGCACTCGGCCGGGCGCCAGCGGGGTGGCCGGCAGGTCGGGGCTTCAGGATGCCCGCTCGAGAGACCATGCACGCACGCGATCGCCACCCGACGATGATCCGACCTGGGCGCCTGCTGCGGATGGCCGCCCTCCTCGCCCTGGCACCCGCCGTCGCCGGCTGCGCCGGACGCGCCGCCCGCGGGCAGCCGCGCGTGCCCATCCTGGTCGCGCGGGTCGAGCGACGCGCGGTGCCGTTCGAGATCGACGCCACCGGCACGGTCGAGCCCACGCAGTCGGCCTCGGTCACCGCCCAGGTCCAGGGGCTGGTGCGGCGCGTGGCGTTCCGCGAGGGTGACGAGGTGCGCGAGGGGCAGGCCCTGGTCCTCATCGACCCGCGACCGTTCGAGGCCGCGGTCGCGCGCGCCTTAGCCCTGCTGGCCAAGGACCGCGCCCTGGCCGGGATCGCGCGTCTCGACGCCGAGCGGGCCGAGACGCTGGCGGCGCAGCAGCTCATCGCCCCCCACGAGCTCGAGAGCAAGCGCGCCGACGCCGAGGGGCTCGCCGCCACCGCGCGCGCCGACTCGGCCGCGCTCATCAGCGCCCGGCTCGACCTGGCCAACGCCACGGTGCGCGCCCCGATCGGCGGCAAGACCGGCAGCCTGGCGGTGCACGCCGGCGACGTGGTGAAGGCCAACGACACCAGCGCCCCGCTCGTCACCATCAAGCGCATCCGGCCGATCCGCGTGCGCTTCACCGTGACCCAGGAGGACCTGGCCGAGGTGCGCCGCCCGCGCGACGCGCCGCCCACGGTCGAGATCCTGCCGGCCGAGGGCGATTCGATGTGGATCGAGGGCCGGCTCGCGTTCGTGGACAACGCCGTGGACGAGGCGAGCGGCACGCTGCTGCTCAAGGCCGAGACGCCGAATCGCGACGGCGTGCTCTGGCCGGGCCAGTTCGTGCGCGTGCGGCTCAGGCTCTTCGAGCAGCAGGGTGCCACCGTGGTGCCGGCGGTCGCGGTCAACAGCTCCCAGCGCGGGCCCTACTGCTACGTGGTCGGCCCGGACACGACCGTGCAGTCGCGCCCGGTCACCGTGCAGCGCACCTGGCGCGACCTGGTGGTGATCGCCAAGGGCGTCACCGCCGGCGAGACCGTGGTCACCGACGGACAGCTCCGCCTCTCCCCCGGGGCGCGGGCGGTGGTCCGCAGCGCCTCGGCCGCGGCCGAGAAGGGCACGCGATGATCTCCACCCCGTTCATCCATCGACCGATCGCCACCACCCTGGTGATGCTGGGCATCCTGCTGTTCGGCGTGATCGCCTACCGGCAGCTGCCGGTGAGCGACCTGCCCAACGTCGACTACCCGGTCATCAACGTGCGCGCCAGCCTGCCGGGCGGCAGCCCCGAGACCATGGCGGCGGCGGTCGCGACCCCGCTCGAGAAGCAGTTCTCGACCATCGCCGGCCTCGACGTGATGACCTCGAGCAGCAGCCTCGGGTCCACCAACATCACGCTCCAGTTCACGCTCGAGCGCGACATCGACGCCGCGGCGCAGGACGTGCAGGCGGCCATCGCGCAGACGCTGCGCCAGTTGCCGCAGGGCATGCTGCCGCCCTCCTACCAGAAGTCGAACCCGCCCGATTCGCCCATCCTGTACCTGGCGCTCACCTCCGACCAGCTGCCGCTCTCCCGGCTCGACGAGTACGCCGAGACCTTCCTGGCGCAGCACATCTCGACCGTGGCCGGCGTGGCGCAGGTGAACGTCTTCGGCTCCCAGAAGTACGCGGTGCGCGTGCAGCTCGACCCGCAGGCGCTCGCCGCGCGCGGCGTGGGCATCGACCAGGCGGCCGGCGCGATCGGCTCGGGCAACGTCAACCTGCCGACCGGGGTGCTGTGGGGCCCGGACAAGGCCCTCACCATCCGCTCGGACGGCCAGCTCGAGAACGCCAAGGAGTTCCGCTCGCTGGTGGTGGCCACGCGCGACGGAGCGCCGGTCCGGCTCGGCGACCTGGGCGAGGTCGTGGACGGCGTCGAGGCGACGCGCGCCGCCTCCTGGTTCAACGGCAAGCGCGCGATCGTGCTGGCGATCCAGCGCCAGCCCGGCACCAACACGGTGGCGGTGGCCGCTGCGGTGCACGCGCTGGTCGACAAGCTGCGCCCGCAGATGCCGAGCTCGGTGAGCCTCGAGACCCTCAACGACCGCTCGGTCTCGATCCGCCACTCGGTCTCGGACGTGCAGATGACGCTGCTCGTCGCCCTGGTGCTGGTGGTGCTGGTCATCTTCCTGTTCCTGCGCAACCTCTCGGCCACGCTGATCCCGAGCCTGGCCCTGCCGTTCTCGATCGTCGGCACCTTCGCGGTGATGAAGCCGATGGGCTTCAGCCTCGACAACCTCTCGCTGATGGCGCTGACACTGGCGGTGGGCTTCGTCGTCGACGACGCCATCGTCATGCTCGAGAACATCGTCCGCCACATGGAGATGGGCAAGCGCCCGATGCAGGCCGCCCTCGACGGCGCGCGCGAGATCGGCTTCACCATCCTCTCGATGACCCTGTCGCTGGTGGCGGTGTTCATCCCGGTGCTGTTCATGGGCGGGCTGCTCGGCCGCCTCTTCCACGAGTTCGCGGTGGTCATCGGCGTGGCGATCCTGGTCTCGGGGTTCGTCTCGCTGACGCTCACGCCCATGATGTGCAGCCGCTTCCTGCGCCCGGGACGCGACCGCCGCCATGGCCGCCTGTACGAGGCGATCGAGAGCGCCTTCCAGCGCACGCTCCACTTCTACGAACGCACGCTCGCCTGGGTCATGCTCCGCCGGCGCGTGGCGGTCCTCTTCTCGATCGGCATCCTCGCCGGCACCGCCGCGCTCTACCTGCTGGTGCCCAAGGGCTTCATCCCCAGCGAGGACATCGACCAGATCACCGCCACCACCGAGACCGCCGAGGGCACCTCGTTCGACGCCATGGTCGCCCACCAGCGTGCCGTGGCCGCCCTGGTCCAGAAGGACCCCAACATCGCCGGCTTCATGTCGTCGATCGGCGGCGGCGGCGGCACCACCTCGCTCAACCAGGGCCGACTGGTGCTGCGGCTCAAGCCGCGGCGGCAACGGCGCCTGAGCGCCGACGAGCTGATCCGCGCGCTCCAGCCCAAGCTCAACGCCATCCCCGGCATCCGCGTGTATCTGCAGAACCCGCCGCCGGTGCGCATCGGCAGCCGTTCCGCCAAGAGCCAGTATCAGTACACGCTCCAGGGCACCGACATCGCCTCGCTGCAGGACAACGCCTCACGGCTGGAGGCCAAGCTCAAGACCGAGCCGCTGCTCGACAACGTCACCAGCGACCTGCAGATCAAGAACCCCGAGGTGCGGGTGGACGTGGACCGCGAGCGCGCCGCGGCCCTGGCGGTCACGCCCGAGCAGATCCAGCAGGCGCTCTACTACGCCTACGGTTCGCGGCAGGTCTCGACCATCTTCACGCCCGACAACCAGTACTCGGTCATCATGGAGGTCCTGCCGCAGTACCAGTTCGACGTCTCGGCCCTGCGGCTGCTGAGCGTGCGCTCGAGCACCGGCCAGCTGGTGCCGATCGGCGCGGTCTCGCGGCTCTCGACCGGGCTCGGGGCGCTGTCGGTGAACCATGCCGGCCAGATCCCGGCGGCGACCATCTCCTTCGACGTCAAGCCGGGCGTGGGCCTGAGCGAGGCGGTCGCGCGCGTGCAGGCGGTGGCGCGCGCCACGCTCTCCTCCGACATCAGCACCAACTTCGCCGGCACCGCGCAGGCCTTCCAGGACAGCCAGAAGGGCCTGGCGCTGCTGCTGCTGATCGCGGTGCTGGTCATCTACCTGGTGCTGGGCGTGCTGTACGAGAGCTTCATCCACCCGCTCACCATCCTCTCGGGCCTCCCGTTCGCGGGCTTCGGCGCCCTGCTGACGCTGTTCCTGTTCCGCGCCGAGCTCTCCGTCTACGCGTTCGTGGGGGTCATCCTGCTGGTGGGCCTGGTGAAGAAGAACGCCATCATGATGATCGACTTCGCGCTCGACGCCGAGCGGAACGAGGGCCTGCCGCCGGCCGAGGCGATCCAGAAGGCGTGCAGCATCCGCTTCCGCCCGATCATGATGACCACGATGGCCGCGCTGGTGGGCACGCTGCCGATCGCGCTCGGCTGGGGCGCCGGGGCCGAGTCGCGCCGGCCGCTCGGGCTCGCGGTGGTGGGCGGGCTCGCGTTCTCCCAGATCGTCACGCTCTACGTGACGCCGGTCTTCTACACCTACCTCGACGACTTCCAGCGCCGCCTGGGCCGCAAGCCCTCGGCCCCGCGGCACGTGGGGCGCGGCGAGGCCTCGGAGACGCCGAAGCCGATCGAGGTGCCGGCGCGGGGGTAGGAGGTGTTCGCCGCGGATCGTACTCACGGAGGTCGGGGCGGGGACGCGGGCTCCATCGGGCGACGGCCGGCCATGGCGCCGCCACCCCAACGCATCGCGCGCCGCCCCCGGCTCGCCCTACCGGCCGCCTTGATGCTGATCGCGTCGCTGGTTGCCGCCGCCCACTGGCCGGTCCTCCGGGCGCAGGCGCTCTCGTTCGACGACGACGCGTTCGTCACCCGCAACCCACTCGTCACGCACCCCGGTTGGTCCTCCGTCGGACGCTTCTTCGGCGAGGTCCTGAGCCCCACGACGGTCAGGGGCTACTACCTTCCACTCTCCATGACATCGCTCATGTTGGACGACGCGATGGGTGGCCGCCCCGACGACCTGCGCGTCTTCCATCGGACGAGTCTCGCGCTGCATGTCATGAACGTCGTGCTGGTGGTGCTCATTCTTCACCGTCTATTCGGCGCCCTGCTTCCGGCAGCCATCGCGGGGCTCGCGTTCGGGTTG
>VBPB01000119.1 GCA_005893365.1 Candidatus Eiseniibacteriota bacterium | reverse complement strand
GACCAGCGGGATGCCGGCGCGCTCCAGCGCCTGTTCGGCCCGGACCACCTCGGCCGCCCCCAGTCCGAGCCCCACCACCGACACGAACGCCGCCCCATGCTGGAGGGTGAGCTTCCACTCGCCGCCCGGCCCGCGCAGCCGGCGGAAGTCCCGCTCGAGCGCCACGACGTCGTCGCGGGTCCCGATCCACACCAGCGCGCCATGCGCCCCGTCGGTTTGCTCGTGGGCCACCAGCTCCAGCTCGGGGAGGGCGGCCGCCACCGCCTCGATGATGCCGCGGGGCTCCCCTCGTCCCCCGGATGTGCCTTCGGCCACGGCGATCGAGCAGTCCGCCCGATGCGTGACCGCCTCCGCGGTCGCTCGCTCCATCGCTTCCTCCTCCACGATCCGGGTGCCGGGCGACTCGTCCCGCGACGAGCGCACCGTGAGCGGCACGCGCTCGCGCGCGGCCAGGTCGACGCAGCGCGCGTGCAGCACCCGCCCGCCCAGATGGGCGAGTGCCGAGCACGCGCGGTAGGAGAGCCTCGGGATGACGCGCGCGTCGGGCACCAGGCGCGGATCGGCGGTGAGCACGCCGGGCACGTCGGTGTAGATCTCGCACGGGGCACGGTCGAGGGTGGCGGCCAGCGCCACGGCGGTGGTGTCCGAGCCGCCGCGGCCCAGGGTGGTGATCTCCCGGGTCTCGGGATGCACGCCCTGGAACCCCGCCACGATCACCACCTGGCCGGCGGCGAGTGCCGCGCGGACGCGCTCGGGCTTGACCGCGGTGATGCGGGCCGCGCCGTGGACGCCGTTGGTCAGGATGCCGCTCTGCGAGCCGGTGAACGAGATGGAGGCCACCCCCAGGTCGCCCAGGGCCATCGCCAGCAGCGACATCGAGACCCGCTCGCCGGCGGTGAGCAGCATGTCCAGCTCCCGCCGCGCGGGATGCTGCGAGACCTGGCGCGCCAGCGTGAGCAGGTCGTCGGTGCTCTGTCCCATGGCCGAGACCACCACCAGCAGCTGGTTCCCGGAGGCACGCGCGGCGGCCACCCGGCGGGCCACGGCGCGGATGCGCTCGGGCCCATCCACCGACGTGCCGCCGTACTTCTGGACCAGGACGGTCATGCCGGGAGTTATAGGGGGTCGGGCAGACCGGTGCACGGAGTTTCGTGGCGCGGCCGGCGGGTCGGTGCGGAGCGCCGCCTTCAAGAATCGTGGCCCGGTGCCTACGCCGGCGATTATCGCTGGAGGCGATCGTTGCGCCCGGCGTAGACTCGACGCTGCGCAAGGACATCCCCACCGTCACTCGAGGCCCGCCGGGCGCCGGAGGAAGTCGGTCTGAGCCGCGACCACGTCGTCGCCGCCGTTCATGCTTCCCGTGGTGCGGGGTGGCGATGACGCCGCCCGCCGCCACGGGTCCCGGCCGGACGACGTCCGCCGAGGGACCGCGCGCCGCGAGGGCGCGCGCCGGCGCCGCATCCCGTCCCGGCACCGGCCGGCCGTGGCAGGGGCCCGCGTGGCTCGGGCCGCTGGCGATCGCCGTGGCCTTCGCCGCGCTCGCGTGGGCGAGCCGGGGGTTCACGCCCGGGGCCGCGGTCGCCGACGACTACGGGTTCCTGTTCCGCCACCGCTTCCAGCATCCGCTCGACCTGTTCGATTCGATGGGCGCGCGTTACTACTGGCGGCCGCTCAGCCGGCAGGGGTACTTCAGCCTGATCGGCGCGGCGCTCCCGGGGCAGCCGTGGGTGGCGGCGGCCGCCAACGCGATCCTGCTGGTCGCCACCGCCTGGCTCCTCTACCGGGTCGGGCGCCGCGCCCTCACGCCACCCGTCGCCGCCACGCTGGCGGTCATCCCGCTGCTCAGCGAGCCCGCCCGCGCGCTGCTGGTCTGGCCAAGCGGTGGCCAGCACCTGATGGGCGGGGCCTTCGCCGCGCTCGCCCTGCACGAAGGCGGGGCCGGCCGCCGCCTCAGCGCGGCCCTCGCCGGGCTCGCCGCCGTGCTGAGTCACGAGTCCGCCGTGCTCGCGCTCCTCGCGCTGCCGCTCGTCGCCCGATGGCGGAGCGGCGACGCGGCGCCGGGAGCAGGGCGGCGCGCGGTCCTGGTCATGAGCGCCTGGGTCGCCGGCGCGCTCGCGGCGTGGGCCGCCGGCTACGCGGTGGCCCGCGGCCAGGCGGTGGTGCTGCCGGCGCCGGTCGAGGCGGGAGCACTGCTGGCGCGGGTCCCGGCGCTGCTCGCGCTGGCCGGGCGCGCCGCGCTCGACCTGGAGGACGTGCCGGCCCGACTCGCGACCCCGGCGCTCGCGCTGTTCGCGGGCCTCGGCGCCGCGACGCTGGCCTCGTGGGGTTTCCGCGGCGCGCGGCGGCGCTGGCGCGCCTACGGGCCCGTCATCCTCGCCGGGCTCGCCGGCTTCGGGCTCTGGTCGCTGCCGCTGAGCTGGCTCCTGCCCGACTGGAACGCCTGGCGCGCGTGGGTGCCCATGCTGGCGCTGCTCGCCTCCCTCACGCTGGCCTGCGCCGCGGCCAGTCCGTGGCTCGCGGTCGGCTTCGCGGCCCTGCGGCTCACGCTGCTGCTGGTGGCCGCCCCGGGCCCGTCGGTCGTGGCCCCGGAGGCGCCCGCGACCACGTCGCAGATGTCGTTCCTGCGCCTGGTGCGTCTCCAGCGCATCGCCGAGTCGGCCCGGCGGTCGCTCACCGCGTCGTTCCCGGCGCTGCCCCAAGGCGCGTGCGTCCGCTACTGGGGGCTGCAGCACATCTCCCAGGTCGCCTTCGCGGGGCCCGCCGCGCTCGCGGTGTGGTATCGCGACACCACGCTCACCTGGTCGCCCTTCGGCGGGGCCGGCAACGCCGGCCAGCGCGTGGACGCGATCGTCGAGTTCCAGGATCACGAGCCGCTGCCGGGCCACGCGCTCGAGCCCGGGGCGGTGCGCCTCTACCTGGCGGGCGGGCAGGCGCAGCGGGTCGGCCGCTGGGCCGCCGCCGACTCGCTCTATCAAGCCGCGCGGGCGGCGACCCGGACGCGCTGGGCGCTGGCGTACGCGATCTGCGACAACCGGGCGCGCGTCGCCATGTCCCTGGACCGGCCCGACCGCGCGCGGGCCTTCATGGAGGAGTACGCCGCCATCAAGGGGCGCGACGCGGAGTACTGGGCGGTGAGCGCCTGGATCGAATCCGCCCGGGGACGGTTCGACGCGGCGCTGGCCGAGTCGGAGCGCTGCCTCGCCCTCGACCCGCGCAACCAGGAATGTCTGCAGATGGCCGAGGGGCTGCGCCGCCTCCGGCGCCGGTGACCGCCGGCTGGTCCCGCCGGCCACCTGGGCATGCGCGCCCGAACTCGTCTAGTATCCAGGCCGCGCGGCCCAGGAAGGCGCCGCGGTCGCGATCCACAGGGAGGGGTTTCGCGTGAGGATCGGCGTCAAGCTAGCCCTGTCGCTGGTCATCCCGCTGGTCCTGGTGGCCGCGGTCATCGGCTACCTGTACTGGCAGCAGAGCCGGGCCTTTCTGCGGACGGAGTTCGCGCGCGAGGGGCGGGCCATCGCCATGGTGGTCTCGGTCGCGGCGGAGGACTACCTCCGCGACCAGAAGCTCGAGGATCTCCGCCAGCTCGCCGAGCGGGTCAAGGGGTACGAGCGCGTGCAGGGGCTGCGGCTGTTCGATGCCGCGGGCCGGCTCACCTACCAATCCAACACCCTGGACCCGTACCCGTTCCAGCACGTCCAGGCGCTGAAGCAGGTGCTCCAGGACCGCATGCCCCGGGAGACCCGGCGCATGATCGGGGCGCAGCCGGCGGTCGGTTACATCTTCCCGCTCGTGGCTCCGGCCGGGAACCTCCTGGGCGCGGTGCAGGTGGTCCAGCTCGAATCCTTCATGAAGGAGGACGCGAGCCAGGCCCTGCGCTTCATCCTCATCCTGAGCCTGGCGATGGTCGTGTCCACGGTCCTCATCGTCCTCCTGGTCACGCGCGCGAGCATCAGCCGTCCGATCCAGGACCTGGTGGAACGGTTCCGCCAGGTGGGCGCGCGCGAGCCCCCGGCCTGGGTGCAAGTCCGGGGCGACGACGAGCTGAGCCGGCTGGCGAGCGAGTTCAACGGCATGTGCGAGCGCCTGGACGCGGCGCGCCGCTCGCTGCTGGAGGAGCAGGACGAGCGCCGGATCATGGAGGCTCGTCTGCACCACGCGGACCGCCTGGCGGGGCTGGGCCGGCTCGCCGCCGGGGTGGCCCACGAGATCGGCACGCCGCTCAACGTGATCGGCGGCCGCGCCGAGGCGCTCTCGCGCTTCGTGGCCGGGCAGGAGGCGCCGACGCGCCACGTCCGGATCACTTCGCGCGCATGAAGCCGACCCGGCGCGCCGAGATCGATCCGCTCCAGTCCCTCAAGGCGGTGCTCGAGCTGATGGAGCGCGAGCTCGAGGGCCGCAAGGTGCGCGCGCGCCTGGAGACCGAAGGGGAGATCCCGCGGCTCATCGCCGACGCGGACCAGCTCCAGCAGGTCTACCTCAACATCGTCATCAATGCCATCGACGCCATGCCCGGCGGCGGCACGCTGCGGGTGCAGGCCAGCGAGCGATCCGTCCGCCACCCCGAGCGCGGCGGGCCGCCGCGGCGATTCCTGTTCGTGAGCTTCGAGGACACCGGCATCGGGGTGGCCATGGAGCACCGCGAGCACGTCTTCGATCCGTTCTTCACCACCAAGCCGATCGGGAGCGGCACCGGACTCGGGCTCTCGGTGTCGTACGGGATCGTCCGCGAGCACGGGGGCTGGATCGACTTCACCAGCGAACCGGGCCGGGGGACCCGCGTGACGGTGGTGTTGCCGCTCGACGCGCGCGAGGTCGAACGGGTGCGCGAGGCGGCATCGTGAGCGGGGAACGGGTCCTGGTGGTCGAGGACGACCGCGACATGCGGGAGATGCTCGCCGACGAGCTAGGGGTCGCGGGCTACGAGGTCGTGGCGGCCCCGGGAGGCGATGACGCGCTCCGGCGCCTCGGCGAGGGGGCGTTCGCCGCGGTGGTGACCGACCTGATGATGCCCGGGATGCTGGGCAGCGAGTTGTTGAAGCGCATCCGCGAGGTCGACCGCGACGTGCCGGTCATCATCATCACCGCCTTCGGGACCATCGATTCGGCCGTGCAGTCCATCAAGGAGGGGGCGGTGCACTACGTCACCAAGCCCTTCCGCATGGAGCAGCTGCTCCGCCCGCTGGCGGGGGCACTCGCCGAGCGCCATGAGCGCCGTCAGCTCGCCGACGCGCTCGCGGCGGGGGCCGGGGGGGCCCCCGCCATCATCGCCCGGAGCCCGGTGATGCGCCGCGCGCTCGAGCTGGTGGCGCGGGCGGCCCCGAGCGACAGCTCGGTGCTGCTGCTGGGCGAGAGCGGGACCGGCAAGGAGCTGCTGGCCCGGGCGCTCCACGCGGGGAGCCCGCGCCGCGCCCGGCCGTTCGTGGCCGTCAACTGCTCGGCCATCCCCGAAGCCCTCCTCGAGAGCCAGCTGTTCGGGCACCGGCGGGGTGCCTTCACCGACGCCCGCGCGGATCACCGCGGCCTGTTCCTGGAGGCCGACACCGGCACGGTGTTCCTGGACGAGGTGGGCGACCTGGCGCCCTCGCTCCAGGGCAAGCTCCTGCGCGTCCTCCAGGAGCGCGAGGTCCACCCGCTCGGCGCCCCGGCGCCGGTCGCGGTGGACGTCCGTCTCGTCGCCGCGACCCACCAGCCGCTGGGTGCCCAGGTCGAGGAGGGGCGCTTCCGCCGCGATCTCTACTACCGGCTCAACGTGATCCCGGTCGAGGTGCCGCCGCTCCGCGAGCGGCCCGAGGACATCCTGCCGCTGGTCGAGCACTTCCTCGCCAAGCACGGCGCGCGCCTCGGGCGTTACGACTGCGCGATCGGACCGGGCGCGCTGGAGCGGCTGCGGCGCTACCCGTGGCCCGGCAACGTGCGCGAGCTCGAGAACGCGATCGAGCGCGCCCTGGTCCTCGGCCGCGGCACGGTCATCGAGCCGGACGACCTGCCGGAGCCGCTGCGGCAATCCCCCGCGCTGGTCGGCGTCCCCGAGGTCGCGGGCCCGGTGCGGCCGCTCGCCGAGGTCGAGCGCGACGAGATCCTGCGCGCGCTCAAGAGCGTGGGAGGGAACAAGGCCGCGGCGGCGCGCCTGCTCGGGATGGATCGCAAGACCCTCTATCGCAAGCTCGAGAGCTATTCGGTCGGCGAGGAGCCGAGCGCCCCGTAACGCCCCAGGTGGGGCAGGATGCCCCACCGCGCCGCAACCCCATCCCCCCCGGCTCGGCGCCTCATGGTGGCGTCGGACCGGCTCAACGCCCTTGATCGACACCACTTGCGTGCCGGTGGCGCGGGCACGCCCGCGTGGCATTCCACTTGCCTTTGAGTCTGGCGACCGTCGCTTCTCAGGCGCGGTACCTTACGAGTTGCGCGGGCACTGTGGCGGGGAGTTCGGCCGGGCCGATCGTCCGACTCCCCGCCAGCCCCGCGACTTCCGGCGCCGTCGCGTGCGCGGGCCAGCAGCAACGCCGATCGCGGCATCCGAAGCCGTCCCCCCGGATGCCCTTTTCGCTTGGGGCCAATCGGCTTCGGCGCTCCCGCCGCGCCTTGACGCTCCCGCGGCCGCCTCGCTATAGTCCGTCGAGGCTTGGGGTTTCCGAGCGGAAGTAGCTCAGCCCGGTAGAGCTCCACCTTGCCAAGGTGGTTGTCGCGGGTTCAAATCCCGTCTTCCGCTCCATGCGACGGGGCCGGTCCTCCGCGACCGGCCCCGAGTCGTTCCCGCCGCGAGGTGCCCGTGCCCAGCCAGCCCCCCGCCAGCGACCGTCCCGCGGTGGCGCGCGCCGTCGCCGACCTGATCCGGGCCCTGGGCCTCGACCCGAGGGCGGAGCCCGAGCTGCGCGAGACGCCGGCGCGGGTCGCCGACCTCTACGCCGAGCTGCTCGCGGGGCTGGATCCGGCGGCGCTCCCGGAGCTCGCCACCTTCCCGCACGCGCGCGGCGCCGGGGACGAGCTGGTGATCGTGCGCGACCTGCCGTTCCACTCGCTGTGCGTCCACCACCTGGTCCCGTTCTTCGGCCACGCCCACATCGCCTATCTGCCGGGCGAGCGGATCATCGGCATCAGCGGGGCGGCCCGGCTGCTCGATCACTACGCGCGCCGGCCGCAGCTGCAGGAGCGCCTCACCGCGCAGATCGCCGACCACCTGGAGCGGCAGGTGGCGCCCCGCGGGGTCGCGGTCGTGCTGGAGGCCCGCCACCTGTGCATGGAGATGCGCGGCATCCGCAAGCCGGGCCTGGTCGAGACCCGCGTGGTGCGCGGGGCGCTGGCCGAGCCGCGCTGGGCGGCGGCCCTCCCCGCGCGCCGCGGCGGCGTGCCGGCGGCGGACGCCGAGCGATGAGTGCGCCCGTCCCCACCGTCTCGGTGGTGATCGCCACCTGCGATCGCCTGCCGCTGCTGCGCGACGCCTTGCGCAGCGTGGCGGCCCAGACCCTGGCCCCGCTCGAGGTGCGCATCGCCCACGACGGCGGAGTCCCGCCGCCGCCCGAGCTCGCGACCCAAGGCCCGCCGCCGATCGTGGTGATCGCGGTCGGGGCGGGGTGCGCCGCGGTGGCCCGCAATCGGGCGAGTGCCGAGGCGCGGGGCGAGGTGCTGGCGTTCCTCGACGACGACGACCGCTGGCTCCCGGACCATCTCGCGGGGCTGGCCGCGGCGTTCCGCGATCCCTCGGTCGGGTTCGCCTGGCGCGATTGCGCGGTGGTGCGCGAGCGGCTGGAGCAAGGCGGCGCGCGCCGCGAGCTTGAGCGGCGCCTGATCGCCCACGACTGGGACGCCGCGCTGATGGGGCGCGACGACTACCTGCCGCCCAGCGCCTGGGGCGTGCGGCGCTCGCTGTTCGAGCGCCTGGGCGGCTTCGACGGCTCGTTCCGCTTCTCGGAGGACTGGGACTTCGCCCTGCGCGCCGCGGCCTTGACCGCACCGCGGCGGGTGCCCGGCGTCACCGTCGAGGTGCGGATGCGCGCGGCGGGGAACCTCTCGCGCGACCTGGGCCCCGAGCGGCAGGCCTGTCTCGACCGTCTCGCCGCCCGCCACGGCTTGGCACCGATCGCGCCCAAGACGTTCTGGGAGGTGGCCCTGGCGGTCGCGGCCGCGGCCGGGCCGGGCGGGCGGCCCGCCCGCTTCGGGGCGCGCCGAGGTTGACGCCGGACCTGCTCGTGGTCGGCGCCGGGCCCGCCGGGGCCGCGGCGGCGCTCTGGGCGCGCACGCTGGGTCTGGCGACGCAGGTGCTGGAGGCGCGCGCTGCGCCGGGGGGTCAGCTCCACCACATCCACTTCCGGCCCGCCAACCTGCCGGGCCTGATGGACGGCCACGGCCCCGAGGTCGCCGCCGCCCTCGCGGCCCAGCTCGAAAGCGCCGGGATCGCGGTCCGCTGTCGTGCGGCGGCGGCGGCACTCGAGCCGGGGGTGCCGGCGGTGCGCACCGCCGATGGGGCGCGCCACGAAGCGCTCGCGGTGCTGATCGCCACCGGCGTGCGCCGGCGCCGGCTCGAGGTGCCGGGGGAGCGTGAGTTCGAGGGCCGCGGCGTCTCGTGGTCGGCGACCCAGGACCGGGCGGGCTTCGCCGGCGAGGAGGTGGTGGTCGCGGGCGGCGGCGACGGCGCGTTCGAGAACGCGCTGCTGCTGACCGAGGTCGGCTGCCGCGTCACGCTGGTGGTGCGCGGGGCGTCCCGGGCGCGCCGCGAGTTCCGCGCGCGCGTCGCCGCCGAGCCGCGCATCGAGGTGTTGGAGGGCACGCGCGTGCTCGCCGTGCGCGGCGACGATCGCGTCCGCGCGGTGCGGCTCCAAGGCCCGCGCGGCGAGTTCGACCTGCCGGCCGCGGGCCTCATCGTCAAGGCCGGCGTGGTCCCCAATACCGATTGGTGCCGGGGGAGCCTCGAGACCGACGCCGAGGGTTTCGTCCAGGTGGACGCCGAGTTCGGCACCTCGCGGCCGCGCGTGTGGGCGGCCGGCGACGTGACCCATCCGCCCCTCTCCGGGATCGCCGTGGCGCTGGGGCAGGGGGCGCTCGCGGCGGCCGCGATCCGGAACGTGTTGCGGGGGGAGTGACCCCACCGGTCGCCGCCCGGATGCGCCGTCTCCGTTCTCCGTGTCCGCCAGGATCGCTCGCGCACGCGCCGACGCGTCGCCGGTTTGCCGTGCGCATGCGCGGCCGTGTATCATGACGATGCTCGCGATAGCCCCAGGCCGTGACTCGCCCGGGGTTTCGCATCTTCAGCCCACACGCGGGTCCGCCCGCGCCTGGAGTTCCGCTGGGCCGCCGGCCGATTCGGTCGGCGGCCCGCGGTGTCTTGGCCCCGGCCCCGCCCCGCCCCACATCGCCGGTGACAGCGAGCCCGCGTTGCGCTATGAACGTCCCGGCGGTCGCGTCCCCCGCCGCCCCAGGATGACCGACTTGCGCCCCGCCGTCTGACGCGGCGGGTCCACAAGGGAGGCCGGGCCGTGAGCCTCTTCCGCCGCCTTAGCCCCGTGCCCAAGAACCGGAGCACCCATGTCGGCGTGGGCGAGGGGCTGCCCCAAGGGCGCGGCCCCGGCCTTCCGCCGCCGGACTCAGGCGCCCCGGGCCCCGCCGAGCGCGTGGCGGTCATCGTCGTCCATGGCATCGGCCAGCAGGCCCCGTTCGAGACGCTCGAGATGGTGGCCGAGGCGCTGCGCAGCGCCGAGGCGCGCGCCCACGGCGTGGCGCCCCCGCTCACCGTGCGCATCGCCCGCGTGCGGGGCCGCGAGCTGCCGCGGGCCGAGGTCCGCGTCACCACCGCGCAGGGCCGGCCCCGCGACGTGCACCTCTACGAATGCTATTGGGCGCCGCTCACCGAGGGGAAGGTGACGACCGGCGAGGCGGTGCGGTTCCTGCTCGACTCCGGCGTGCGCGGCATGCGGCTGTGCGGATTCCTCAAGTGGTCGTTCGACCGCTACCTGTTCGACCGGCCCATCACCTTCCAGATCCCGAAGGTCGCCTTCTTCCAGTTCCTGGGCGTGGTGGCGGTCCTGCTCTCGCTGGTCGCCATCAACGCGATGATGGTCGGGCTCTTGACCGCGAAGACGCTGGCCCGGGGGATCGTGGGCCCGCCGGCCGACGCGCTGGTCGCCGATCTCACCGTCGACCTGGCCCGCGGGCTCATCGGCATCTTCGGCGGCGTGCTGCTCGCCACCTGGATCCCGCGGCTCCTCAGGCGCCGGCAGGCTCCCGCGCCCGCCGCGGGGCCGCGCGTGATCCCGGCCTGGGCCGCGTGGCTGGCGTGGGGCTTCATGCTGGCCGCCTTCGCCGGCATCGTCTTGACCGCGCTCGCGATGCTGGCCCACGGGTGGGCCCACCTGCGCGGCGAGGCCGCGCGGCTGGCCCAGGGGCCGATCGCCGATCTGTTCCCGCTCCGCGGGCGGTGGGGCCTGATCCCGTGCCTGGTGGCCGCGGCCACCTGGCTGGGGGCCGCCGTGGTCAACCTGGGCGTGCGCCGGTTCCTGCTCCAGTACGCGGGCGACGTGGCCGCCTACGTCTCGGCCCACACCGTGAGCAAGTTCAGCGAGGTGCGCGCCGCGATCCAGGCGCGCGCGCTCGAGGTGTTCGACGCCGTCTACCACGCGCGCGACGACGCGGGGCGGGGGTTCGCCTACCCGGACGTGGTCGTGGCCGGGCACTCGCTCGGGTCGCTGGTGGCCTACGACGCGCTCGACCAGTTGCTGGTCCGCGAGGGTGCCGAGGCGCCGGCGGCGCCGGCGCCGGGCGCGGACCTCCCCGGCGTGGCGGACCGCACGCGGATGTTCCTCACCTTCGGCTCGCCGCTCGACAAGACCGCCTTCATCTTCCGTGCCCAGCACCTGCGCCCCGCCGGGGCCCGCGAGGCGCTGGCGGCCGCCCGCCAGCCGATGATCCTCGACTATCGCTTGAGGCCCGAGCGCTGGGTGAACCTCCGCTCGCCGCACGACTGGATCAGCGGCACGCTCGAGTACTACGACGACCGCGACCAGGTCGAGTCCCGGCGGAAGTGGGTGGAGAACCGCACCGACCCCGAGGCGGTGACGCCGCTCGCCGCGCACAACGAGTACTGGCAGGGCCGGATGCTCGCCGACACGCTCCACGAGGCGGTGGGGGGCTGAGCGGGCGGTGCGGGCGCGGGGCCTCACGCCGCCCGCGGCCCAGCGCGCGTGGTATGCTGCCGCGCGACGTCCCGCCCGGTGCGGCCGGGCACGACCCGAACGGTAGGGAGGCTGCCCCGCGATGATCCTCGACCTCGAGTCCACCCTGCGCATCGTCTTCACCATCTACGCGGCGGTCTGGATCGGCGTGCTGGTCATCCTCTTCATCGCCACCGGCCTGCTGCTCAAGCGGGCCGAGACGCTGCGCAAGCGCCAGCACGGTGGGTCCGCCGAGCACCACTAGCCTCGGGCGTCTAGGGCGGTGCCGCCGCCCGCAACCGCCCGCCCTCCAGCGTCAGCACCGGGCAGTAGAGCCCCTCGAGGCGGCGCTCCCACCACGCCCCGGTCGCGCGCCGCGTCGCCGCGTCGGTGAAGCGGTAGTCGTAGACCAGCGCCCGCAGATACCGCGGTGGCCGGCCCGGGAACGGGTCGTGGGCGAGCAGGCCGATCACCGGTAGCGAGCCCTGCAGCAGGCGCTCGCAGAAGGCGAGGAACCAC
>VBPB01000408.1 GCA_005893365.1 Candidatus Eiseniibacteriota bacterium | reverse complement strand
GCTGCGCGAAGGGCTCAAGGACGTGGGCATGGCGCGCGGCGCCGCCGTGGACCCGCACCGCACCGACCACGACATCCCGATGAACGTGGTGTTCGGCGGCATCGCCGTGCTCATCCTGGCGATCATGGTGGCCCGTCCGCTCCACATGAACGTGCTGGGCGCCATCCTCATCGTGATCACGGGGTTCCTGTTCGTCACCGTGTCGTCGCGCCTGACCGGCGAGATCGGCTCCTCGTCCAATCCCATCTCCGGCATGACCGTGGCGACGCTGCTGCTCACCTGCCTGGTGTTCCTGCTGGTGGGCTGGACCGGCGGCGCCTACTACGTCACCGCGCTCTCGGTGGGCGGCATCGTCTGCATCGCGGCCTCCAACGGCGGGACCACCTCGCAGGACTTGAAGACCGGCTTCCTGGTCGGCGCCACGCCGCGCTGGCAGCAGGTCTCGATCCTGATCGGCGCTCTGTTCTCGGCGGTGATGCTCGGGCCCATCCTGCTCAAGTTGAACGACGCGGCCACCGTCTACGTGCCGGTCAACCAGGTCGCGACCGGCGGCCTCCACACCGACGTCAACGCCCTGCCCGCGACGCTCGAGCCGCTCAAGGGTGTGCAGGCCCGGGACGACGCGCATACCTACCGCGTCTGGCACAAGAGCGACGACGTCGGCGGTCCGGCGGGCAAGTACCTGGTGGACGCCACCGGCAACGCGGTGTGGCTCGTGGACCCCGGCATCAACGGCACGTTCACCAAGCGCCCGAACGGGACCGAGGTGCGCAAGTTCGACGCGCCCAAGGCCACGCTCATGTCCTACATCATCAAGGGCATCCTCGACCGGCACCTGCCCTGGGGCCTGGTGCTGTTCGGCGTGATGATCGCGATCGTGCTCGAGATGTCGGGCATCTCGTCGCTACCGTTCGCGGTCGGCGTCTACCTGCCGCTCTCCTCGTCGTCACCCATCTTCATCGGCGGCGCCATCCGCTGGCTGGTGGACCGGGCGCGGCGCAAG
>VBPB01000407.1 GCA_005893365.1 Candidatus Eiseniibacteriota bacterium | reverse complement strand
CAGCGGCGTGCTGCTCGCCTCGGGCTACATCGCCGGGGGTGCGATCGCCGGGATCATCATCGCCTTCATCGCGGGCCTGTTCGACAACGTGGACGCCGCGCTCACCAAGTGGGCGGAGGCCAGCAACCCGTTCTTCGCCGGGCCCAGCTCCGACCTGCTCTCGCTCATTCCGTTCGTCCTGCTCACCGGATTCCTGCTGCTGGTCGGGCGCGAGAAGCTGCTGGGACCGAAGAGCTCGTAGGCTCGACGCCTTAGGAGGTCGTCCGTGTCCGTCCCGTCCCGTCCCGCCCGGTGGGTGCCGGCGCTGGCGCTCGCCGGCGCGCTCGCGCTGGGCTCGGGGTCCGCCATCGCCGCGGGCCCCGGCGCGACCGCGGCCACCGTCGCCGGAGCGCTCACCCTCGCCGTGGACGCCAACGAGGCGCCCCGCGGCATCCTGCACGCGCGGCTCAGCGTCCCCGTGTCCCAAGGGCCGCTCACGCTCGCCTACCCCAAGTGGATC
>VBPB01000118.1 GCA_005893365.1 Candidatus Eiseniibacteriota bacterium | reverse complement strand
GCCCTTCGGGGCGGCCGCGGGCGTCTCGGCCCGATGAGCGGCGAGCGGTGACGCTGCTATCCTCCGCGGGATGACGCTCCCCCCCGACGGCGAGCCGCCCGAGCTCGACGCCGACCTCGAGCCTGAGCTCGGCGAGCTGCCGCCCGATCCGGACGAGCGCCCGCCGGTCGAGCTGTGGTCCTCGGTGGGCGACATCCCGCCCTGGGGCACGATGCTGCTGGTCCTCGCCTGGGCGGGCGTGTTCGCCACGCTGGCGCTGCGGGGGCAGGTCGGCGACCTGGACCCGCTCGTCGCCTGGGGCGGGAGCGCTCCCGGGCTCGGCCTGCGCGCGACCGCGTGGCGCCTGCTGGCCTCGACGTTCCTGCACGCCGGGGCCGCGCACATCTTCTTCAACGCCGCGACCATGCTGGTGGTGGGGCCCGCGGTCGAGCGCGTCTTCGCGCGCGGCGGCTTCTGGGTGGTCTACGCCCTGGGCGGTGCCATGGCCTCGCTCGCGAGCCTGCTGTGGCGCGCGTCCCACACCATGGGCGGGCTCAGCGTCAGCGTCGGCGCCTCGGGGGCGATCTTCGCGCTGGGCGGAGCACTGCTGGTCGGCGCGTTCCGCCTGCGCCACCGGCTGGCGCCGGGGCGCGCGCGGGCGCTGGCCGGCTCGCTCCTGTTCCTGCTCGGCCAGGGCTTCGCCGCCGGGTTCACGCGCCACGCCACCGACAACGCCGCGCACGCGGCCGGCCTGGTCGCGGGCGGCGTGCTCGGCACCCTCATCCCGATCAGCCCGCGGCTCGGCGGCCCCGCCTCCGGCGCCGCGATGCGCGTGCTGGGGTCCGTCGCGGGGCTGGCGCTCGCGGTCTCGCTGGCGCTCGCGGTGCGCAGCGGCCTCGGGGCCGGCTGAGTGCCGCGCATCACCGGCAGCGACCGGCGTCTGGCGTCGGTCGCGGCGGCCACAAACGGCGGAGCCACCTCGGAGAGATGAGGTGGCCCGCGCCTGCGGAACGCCCCCTCGCTGGAGCGCTCCGGTGGCTGGGGTCGGCGGCTAGGGTAGGCGGACGCCGCCCCAGGATCGTGACTACCGCATCAGGATCATCGTCCGCGTCCGCGTGCCGGCGGCGGCGGTGAGGCGGTAGAAGTAGACGCCGGGGTGCACCCGTTCGCTCCGGTCGGTGGTGCCATCCCACACCCGCTGGTGCGGTCCGGCCTCCATCCAACCGCTCATCAGGGTGCGCACCCGGCGCCCGCTCACGTCGTAGATCGCCAGCTGCACCGGCCCCGCCGCCGGCGTCGCGAAGCGGATGAGCGCACTGCGGCTGAACGGATTCGGGGCGTTCTGCTCGAGCGCGAACGTCAGGTCGCCCTCCCGCGGCCCGACCGCGACCGGCGCGGCGGTGCACTGGACGCTCGTGACCGTGTAGGGCTGGTTGGGGTCGGCGTTGTCGAACGACACCACCTTCCACGAGTAGGTGCCCGGCTCGGGCGCCACGTAGGTCGCGACCTCGGGATCGGCGGTCGCGGTGGCCCCGCTCGCCACGGTGTTGCCGGCCGCATCGAGCAGGTAGAGGTCCAAGTCCACCGCGGGGGCCCCGGTCCAGGCCAGCGCGCCGCGGATCTCGGCCACGCCCGCTGCGACGGTGAACGGCTGCAGCGTGTAGACGTCGTTGAGGCCCTGGACGTCGGTCCCGGCCGTACCGGCGAAGGTGGCACTGTCCGGCGAGCAGGTGCTCGGCGCCATCGGCGTGCCCGTGGTCGAGGTGAGGAGCACGGTCTGCTCGTCGTAGGCCCCGGCGGTGTCCGTCACCCGGAAGCGCACGGCGTAGGTGCCCACCTCGCCCAACCCCGGCGACCACGCGAACGCCCCGCTCACCGCGTCGAGGGTCGCGCGCGGCGGCGCCCCGTAGGCGGTGAAGCCGAGGGGATTGTTCTCGGCGTCGTGGGCGCTGAGCCCGAAGCTCATCGTGGTGCCGGCGTGCGTGGTGTGGTCCTCGAGCGGATCGAGCGCGGGCGGGCTGTTGCTGCCCGGCGCGCGCGCGACCACGGTGATCGGCACCTGCTCCTCGTCCCGCGCGAGCTGCGGATCGGTGGCGCGGATGGCCACCGTGTAGTTCCCCGCCCGCCCGTAGGACGGCGTCCAGGTGAACGTGCCGCTGCTGGCGCCGATGTGGGCCCCGGGCGGCAGCGAGGCGGCCGAGTAGGTGACCGCCTGGCCGTCGGGGTCGGTCGCCCGCGCCTGGATGGTCAGCGGGATCCCCTCGTAGGCGGTGCGCCCGCCGATCGGATCCAGCACCGGGGTGTGGTTGGGCGTGGTCACCGGATCGGCCGGGATCCAGAACGTGGTCGTCTGCCCCTCGGCCGTCGCGGTCGAGGGATTCGGAGCGCGCAGCGTCGTGGCCGTGGCGCCGTCGTAGACCGTGACCGAGAAGCTGTCGACTAGGCCCTCGGTGTTGACGAACCCCTTCTCGAGCACCGCCAGGAACCACGGGTTGGCCGCCGCGGGCGGCAGGAAGTCGCCGACCAGGTCGGCGTCGGTGAGGTCGGCGTGGAAGTAGTAGCGCCGGATCCCGCCGCCGAAGCCGGCCGGCGTGACGACCCGCACCGAGTCGGCGCTCGACGTGCCCCCGCACGGGCGCTGGAACGCCGCGACGTCGGGGTTGGTGCCGCTGCCGAAGCGGGCGAAGATGTCGTTGTCGAGCGCCTCGTGCGAGATCACCCACCGGACCCGCGCCCGCACCGGCGGGACGTCGGTGGTGATCCGGAAGGCCGGCTCGGTGTGTTCGCGCGCCTGCCCGTCGATCCAGCGCACCTGATACCAGAAGGCCTCCCCCGGCGTCAGCCCGGGATCGACGTCGGTCCAGGCGTAGTGCGTGCGGTTGGTGGTGCGCTCGATCTGCGCCTGGCCAACGGGGAAGACCGGCGGGCTCGCGGCCACGAAGTCGCCCGCGAACCCGTTCACGTCGTTGGCCCGGTAGACCCGGAACGAGGCCACGCCGATCTCACGCTGCGTGGTCCAGCGCACCGCATCCTCGAGCTGCCCGCCCACCACGGAGGCGGTGGCGCCCTCGGCGATCACCTGCGTGGTGGCCGGATCGAGCGCCTCCTTGGCCGCCGCGTACGCGTCGGGCTCGCCCCAGCCCCACGATGGATGGTAGTTGGGATCGAGGTGGAACGGATCGGCCGCCGAGGGCGGCTGCTTGCCGTGGTCGGTCCGATGCTCGGCGGTGTTCTCCAGGACGGCGCGCAGCTCGATCGGCGTGAGCCGCGGGTTGGCTTGTAGGATCAGCGCGCACAGCCCGGCGATGGTCGGCGTCGCCATGCTGGTGCCGTTGATGTTGTGGTAGTGGGTCCCGTCGGTGGTGGGATCCCCGAGCGCCGAGACGATGTCGGAGCCCGAGCCCAGGACCGCGGGCTTCATCTCGTCGAAGTGGTCGGTGTCGCCGTCCGACATCCGCGGCCCCTCGTTGGAGTAGCTGGCCACGATGTCGTCGACGTGCGGCAGCGAGTTGGCGTCCTGCAGCGCCCCGACCGTGATGGCCAGGTCGGCCGCGGCCGGGCTCGGCATGTAAGCCGTTTTGCTGTCGTTGCCCGAGGCCACGCACACCGCGATGCCGGCGCGCGTGGCCGCGTTGACCTCGACCGCGTCGGCGTCGGTGCCATCCGAGGCCGACGTGCCGCCCAGGCTCATGTTGACCACCTGGACGCCGCGATAGTCGGCGCCGGTCGCGTCGGTGCCCCAGTCGGTGAAGCGGTGCGCGATGCACCACTCGAGCGCTTCCGACGCCCCGCCGCCGACGCCCGCGTCGCTCAGCGCCTTGCAGTCCACGAGCCGCGCGTCGGGCGCCATGCCCGCGTAGCGCCCGGGCTCGCTGCCCGCGTCGAGGATGCCCTCGGGCCCGCCGGTGCCGATCGCGGTGCCGGCCACGTGGGTGGCGTGATAGTCGCCGAGCGGATCGGCCGTGTTCTGCGGGTTCATGCTCGACTCGGGCGGCGTGTTGAGCGTCGCGTCGGGGTTCGAGAAGTCGCCCCCGCCCACGAACTTGCCGCGCAGCGAGACGTGCCCCGGATAAGCACCCGAGGCCTGGTCGTTGACGCCGGTGTCGATGATGCCGACCACGATGCCCCGGCCGGTCAGCCCCAGCTGGCGCCACACCGACGGGAACATCCCCGCGCCGACGCCGCCCTGGCTGTCGCGCGCGCGCAGCGTCCGGGTGGCGTTGTCGTTGAACGGGTACATCGCCTGCCAGCCCTCGACGCGGCGCACGTGCGCGAGCGCCGCCAGCGCCTGGACCTGGGCGAAGCTCGCGCGCGCCCGCAGGTAGTCGATGTAGCGCGGCCGCCACAAGAGCCGGGCGCCGGTCGCGGTCAGGGCCGCGACGTCGGCGTCGGTGGGCGGATGGTCGTACCCGACGTAGACCCCGTACTCGAGCGGGGTCGCCTCGGGATAGACGAACAGGATGAGCCGGCCGTTGAGATCGTTGCCGACGTGCGCCGCGGCAAGGCCATTCAGGTTCACGGCCTCGATGCGGTCGTCGATGCGATTCTGATTCTGATCCCAGATCCAGGTCGCCCCGAAGGCGGGGACGGCGGCGGCCACCAGTGCCAGCGCTGCCGCGGTGAAAACGAGCTTGAGTCGGCCCACGATGTTCCTCCTCGAGTTTGGTTCCCGACGGGGATTCCGCCCGTGCCGCGCGGCTCCCCTGGCCCCGCGGCACCAGCAGCGAGTCTCGAAGAGGGGGCTTGACCAGGACTTGAGCGCCCGTGGGAGCCGGGGCCATAACCGGCTGGGCGCATGGGTGTTGCGGAGGACGTGCGGCGGATCGGAGGGGGTGCTGCGCGGCGCGGCTAGATCAGGCCGCGACGTCCGATGCCGCCGGGCCTTCCGGCAGCTTGGGCAGGCCGCTCAGGGCGCGGATCGCCGCCAGATCCCCATCGACGGCGAGGATCTCCGTCCGCACCGCCTCGGGGCTGGCCCCGAGCAGGCGCACGACGCTGCCGCTCAGGCGCTCCGCCGCCACCTTCGCCCCCGCCTTGGGGGTGTGGGGCATGACGATGAGGAACCGGCCGTCGTCCATCCGCGCCACGTCGTCCACGAGACGCACGCCGCTGCGGATGCGGCTCGCGACCGAGAGCAGCAGCAACCGCTGCGGCCCCGACTTCGGCCGGGTGACCGCCTCGTCGCCGATCGCGATCGTCACGATGGCGAACGATTCGCCATAGCGCTCGTAGCGGCCGACCATGGCGCAGAGCACCGGGGTGATGGCGCGCTGGTTGAATAGCGCCGTGGGCTCATCGATGTTCTCGGCGCTCTCGAGGCGCGCCAGCAGGTAGCGGACGCGACCGCACAGCTCGCCCCCGCCGATCCCGACCACGCCGTAGGTGAACAGGTGCGTCACGAGCAGCCCGGCCACGTCGGCCGAGAGGCCGTCGCGGACCAGGAGCGGCACGCGCATCGCCAGGTAGGCCGCCGCCGCGATGCCCGCCATGATCGATCCGCCGCGGCGACCCCAGTGGACCGCGCCCACCAGCACCAGCAGCAGCAGCGCCTGGGCCAGACCCTCCTCGACCGGGACGCCGTGACGCGAGGTCGCGAGGACCGCCCCCGCGATGGATGCCGAGCCCACCAGCATCGCGAGCCACTCGAAGCGGGAATACTTCACGCGGGACCTCCCTGGCGATGACCGGGTCGCACGCTCATCACGGGATGCGATGATCCGGGTTGGGACAGACCGCCATGCCGGTCTCGCGGTCGATGACATAGAGCAGATCGTGGTCGTACGGGCAGGTGCCGAAGTCCTCGGGCGCCTCGTTGTAGTAGGGCCACAGCGCCCAGATGCGCCCCGGCGGGTTGCCGGCGTGCTGCGTCTGGTAGTGGATCATGGCCTCGCGCATCACCTCCTGGTTGTGGATGCAGGCGATGCGCTGGGTCTTCTCCTGGCTGTAGACGTACGACAGGCTGCCGAAGGCCGCGAGCGTGATAAGGATCGCGGCGACGGCAAAGAACTTGGGCAGATTCATGCGACTCCTGCTGACGATGGTTCGACCGCCTCCCTGGCGCGGCGCCAGCGACCGCCCGCCGCGCGGCCGGGTTGCCCGGCGCGACGGATGAGCGTCCCCGGGGTCATCGGCAGGGCGAGTGCCGAAGTTGAGGCGGGAGTGGGCGGGGCGCCGGCCGGGCTCAGGGGCGTGGGCGCGGCCGGAACCAGCGCCTGACCTCGCGGCCGATTGCCCCCCAGAACCGTCCGCCCCAGAACCCCGCCGAGATCACCGCGCCGAAGAGGAACATCGCGTCCACGCTGGCGCGCCCCTCGCGCTCCCAGTAGACGTCGCGCAGGTGCAGCCACAACGCGAACTCGTCCAGCGTGAGCGCCGCCCCCACGCCGTAGAAGATGGCCGTCAGGCGTGCCATGACCCGGTGGGAGCGCCCCTCCCCCGTGCCCACCTGGACCAGCCAGCCATAGCCGACCAGGAGCAGGAGCAGGATCCCCCACACCGAGTGATGGATGTGCGTCTGCCCGGCGTGGAGGTCGTGGAAGGGACCCACGCCGGCCCGGATCGCGTGGGTGATGAGCCGGATCGTGCCGAACGAGACGAAGAACGCCAGCGAGGCCAAGAACAGCCGCTCGCGGCGAGACTCACGGAAGTGGCGGTGGTAGATCGCGCGAAGTCGTGGGCGGCGCATGGGATGGGAGGATACACCGGGCGGTCGGGTGAGGCTGGCCCGGGGGCCTGGAGTCTGGCCACCAAGGCCATTCACTCGCCGGGGGCTCGAGGCGTACCATTCCCCCGTTCGATCCCCGCGCGGTGCCGAGCCCGCCTGCCGGACGAAACGGCCGCAGGAGGGACATCATGGTCTTGGTCAAGGCCTCCGCCCTGACGGTGTTCGCCGTCGGGCTCCTGGTCATCACGCCGCGCGCCGCCGCGGCCGATGGGACCCAGTACGAGCTGATCACGCCGCCGAGCAAGCTGGAGATCGGCTGCCAGGGTCCCTGTGAGTGCCCGATCTTCGACCGGCCGACGTACGGGAGCTTCGAGCTGGTCCGCACCGGCGCCGACCCGCTCTACACCTACTACGACGTCCAGCGCTACATCGCGTCGTTCAACAACGGCCCGGGGGCGGTCGCGATCACCGGGTCGGGGCACTACAGGATCGGCGGCGAGTTCGCGCTCCAGCAGCAACTGACGCTCGATCTCGACATCGAGGGGCACCCGGGCGTGCACCTGGACAGCGGGCTCAAGCCGGTGACCGTGCCCTTCCCGCAGATCGACATCGCCTGCGCGGTGCACGGGTTCTACTGCTACGACACCGTGCTGGTGGTGGACGCGAAACCGCTCGACCCCACGAGCGTGCCCGCGCCACAGCCTGGGTCGACCGGGCTGCAGGCCGCGCGGCCCAATCCCTTCGAGCGCGAGACCAGCATCGGCTTCCGCCT
>VBPB01000051.1 GCA_005893365.1 Candidatus Eiseniibacteriota bacterium | reverse complement strand
GTCCTGCATCGCGTCGCGGCCATGCGCGCCAAGCTCCTCGCCGCCCGCGCGCAGCGCGTGCGTCCCCACCGCGACGACAAGGTCATCACCGCCTGGAACGGGCTGATGATCTCGGCGTTCGCCCGCGGCGCCCGGGTGCTGGGCGACGACGCGCTGCGCGTCCGCGCGGAGCGCGCGGCCGAGTTCATCTGGACGCGGCTCCATGACGAACGCACCGGCGACCTGCTGCGGCGCTGGCGCGACGGCGAGGCGAAGGTGCCGGGCCAGCTCGACGACTACGCCTATCTGGCGCTGGGATGCGTCGATCTCTACCAGGCGACGTTCGACCCCAAGTGGCTGGCGCGGGCCGTGACGCTGGTCGAGACGATGAACGCGCGCTTCTGGGACGAGCACGGCGGCGGCTTCTTCGAGAGCCCGGCCGGGGACCCGAACCTCAAGGTGCGGATGAAGGACGGCTTCGATGGGGCCGAGATGGCGGGCAACTCGATTGCCGCCCTCGACCTGCAGCTCCTGGGCACGCTCCTCGACCGGCGCGAGTGGCTCGACAAGGCCGAGCGCACGTTCGACTACTTCGCGCGCCGTCTGGCCTCGGGGCCGGCGGCGATGCCGCAGATGCTGGTGGCGATGGAGCTGGCGCAGGCCAAGCCACGCCACATCGTGATCGCCGGCCGGCCCGACGCGCCGGACACGCGCGCGATGGTCGCCGAGGTGAACCGCCGCTTCCTGCCCCACGACGTGATGCTGCTCGTGGACGGCGGTGAGCGCCAGAAGGCGCTCGCGGCGCTCGTGCCGTTCGTCGCCCCGCTGGTGATGAAGGACGGCAAGGCGACGGCCTACGTGTGCGTGGACTACGCCTGCCGACTGCCGACGACCGATCCGCACGCGTTCGCGGCGCAACTCGATGAGCCGACGGTGGCCCCAGGAGGGAAGCCGAGATGAGACATGGCTTGGATACGGAATCGCGAGTCGCGGCGGCGCGGCGGGGCGAGCGCCCGAGGGCCCGCGGCGGCACGGAGTCCGTAGCCGCGGCCCAGCGGGCCGGGCGGTCGCCGTGGCGGTCCTCCTATTCGCCGGCCTTGCCAGTGCCCAGTCCGGGAGTGCCATCCCCGAGGCGAAGGATCTGGTGCGCGTGAGCGCGGCGCCGGTCACGGTCGCGGCGGGGGGACGGGCGGCGGTGCGCGTGACGCTCGGGGTGCGTGAGGGCTGGCACATCAACGCCAATCCGCCGGCCCAGGACTACATGATCGCGACCGTCGTGAGCCTGGAGGCCGCGGATGGGCTGAGCGGCGGCAAGCCCGTCTATCCGCCCGGGCGCCAGGCGAAGCTCTCGTTCGAGACCAGCGCGCTGCTGGTCTACGACCACGAGGCGGTGGTGACGCTGCCGCTGAGCGCGGCGGCCGGCGCCGCGGGCGGAGCGCACACGCTGAAGGGCACGATCGCCTTCCAGGCCTGCAACGACCAGGTGTGCCTGCCGCCCGCCAAGGTGCCGTTCGAGGTGGACGTCACGGTCGGCGGTGCGGGCGCGGGCACGAGTCCCGCCGCCCGCGAGAGCGCGGGGACCGCCGCCGGCCCACCGCCTCTGACCGGCGCCGCGGCCGCACCGCCCTCCGGCGCGGGCGCGGGCTTCGCGACCGCTCCGCCCACCGGGGCCGCCGCCGCCGTCGCCGACAACCCGATCGCCCGGCTGTTCGCGCGCGGGTCGCTCCCCGCCTACCTCGGGCTCTTCCTCATCGGCCTGGCGCTCAACCTGACGCCGTGCGTCTATCCGATGCTCGGCGTCACGCTCTCCATCTTCGGCGCGCGCAAGGCCGCCCCGCCGCTCCAGGTGTTCGGGCTGGCGCTGCTCTACGTGCTGGGCATGGCGACCATGTACTGCACGCTCGGCGTGGTCGCCGCCTTGAGCGGCGGGCTCTTCGGCGCGGCGCTGGGCAGTCCGCCGGTCCAGATCGGCATCGGCGTGCTGCTGGTGGCGCTCTCGCTCTCGATGTTCGGGCTCTACACGCTGCAACCGCCGCCCTGGCTGCTCGAGCGGGTCGGGGGCGCCGGGGCCGGCAACGCCGTCGGCATCTTCCTCTCCGGCCTCGTGGTCGGCGTGATCGCGGCCCCCTGCGTGGGCCCGCCGGTGGCCGCGCTGGTCCTGCTGGTCGGGGCCAAGGGCGACGTGATGTTCGGCTTCACCTCGTTCTTCACGCTGGCGATGGGGCTGGGCGCTCCCTACCTGCTGCTCGGCACGTTCTCGGGGCTGCTGCGGCGAATGCCGCGCTCGGGCGAGTGGATGATCTGGGTCGAGCGCCTGTTCGGCACCATCCTGCTCTCGGTGGGCGCGTTCTACGTGCTGGTGGGGGTGGCTCCCAAGTGGGCGTTCAGCGTGATGCCGGCCGCCCTGCTGGCGGGCGGGGTCTACCTCGGCTTCCTGGAGCGGAGTGCGGCGACGCGGGCCGGCTTCCGCTGGATGAAGCGCGGGGTGGGCGTGGCGGCGGTGGCGGGCGGGATCGCCATCATCGCCACCACGCCGACCCAGAGCATCACCTTCCCGCCGCTCGACGAGGCCGCCTTCGCCGCGGCGCTCGAGGCCGGACAACCGGTGATGCTCGACTTCACCGCCAACTGGTGCGCGCCCTGCCACGAGCTGGAGCGCTTCACCTTCAGCGACCGGCGCGTGCGCGAGGCGACCAAAGGCTTCCGCACCTTCAGGGTCGATCTCACGCACTACGACTCGGCGGAGTCGGAGGGGCTGCGCCGCCGCTACCAGGTGGCGGGCGTGCCGTCGGTGCTGTTCATCAAGCCCGACGGCAACGAGGTCCGCCCGGCGCGGGTCGAGGGATTCCTGGCGCCCGAGGTGTTCCTGGAGCGGGTGCGGCTGGCGAACGGGGCGGTCAAGGCCGCCGGATGAGACGCGACCGGGCCGATCGCGTGATCGGCCCGGTCGTCGGGAGGACGTGACGCTGCCCGCGGCTACCGCTTGAAGTTCAGCCCCACCAGGAGCTTGAGATCCGGCGTCGCGCTGTCGCCCAGGCCCAGCTTGAACTCCCCGAAGAACTGGTGCCCCTGCGTGGGCACGCTGGTGCCGACGATCAGCTCCCCGGCCACCTTGGTGTACGAGTCGTCGTAGCCCGGAGGCGCGTCGAACCGGATCAGGTTGATGCCCGCGCCGGCGCCCACGTACGGCCGCCACGCCGAGCGCGCCAGGTCGAAGTGGTAGTGCATGTCCATGTTGAAGGACACCAGCGTCACGTCGTCACCGAAGCCCAGCTCGACATTGGGATCGAAGCTGAGGTTGGGAGCGATGTCGCCGACCGACATCTGGCCGCCGAGCACGAGCTGGTCCGGGCTGGTGCTGAATCCGCCGCGCACGCCGAGCGAAGTCACGGCCACGCCTTCGGCGAAGGCGCTGACCGGGAGCAGGGCGCCCAGGGCGCACAGGATGATGAGCCTCTTGAACATCGGCAACCTCCGTGTATGAGCGACCCGATGGGGGGGAAACGCAACTGCCGCAGCATAGTCTCCCGCCGCCGCGGCGCGCAACCGGAGAAGCGCCATGATCCTGCGGCGGTTACGCGCCCCTCCCGCAACCCTGCGTCCGCCCGAGGCGTAGCACGCGAGCAGGCGTGCCTGCCCGACGTCGCCCCGAACCCGTGTATCATGCGCGCCGCGTCTCCCTTATGACCGTGTCACGGAGGTCCCCGATGTCCCGAAGCATCCCGCTGCCTTCCCGACTCCTGGGGGCCCTGATCGCTCCCGTCGTCCTCCCCCTGCTCGTGCTGACCACCGGCGTCCCGGCGGCGCGGGCCACCATCACGCCCGATGCGGCCAAGGTGGTCGATCGCTACGTCGCCGCCATCGGCGGGCGCGCCGCCGTGGATGCCGAGCGGTCGGCGCACTCGAAGCTCAAGGTCTCGGCCTTCGGGTTCGAGGGCACGCTCGAGGCCTGGAACGAGCGTCCCAACAAGGTGGCCACCCGCACCGCGCTCGGGCCCTTCACGCTGCAGGAAGGCTGCGACGGGGCCACCGCCTGGCGCATCGATCAGAACGGCAAGTTCTCGCAGCGCGACGGCAAGGACCTCGAGGACGAGCTGGGCAGCGCCTGGTACGAGAACGGCCGCTGGCTCGACGCCGATCAGGGCGGTGGCTCGGTCACGGTGCTCTCGAGCGAGCACGACTCGACCGGCTCGTGGACGGTGCTCCACGTCGCCGCGCCGACCGGGCGCGCCCACGACCTGTGGTTCAACACGCAGACCGGCCTGCTCGATCGCAGCGTCGTCAAGAGCGATCAGACCACGGTCACGTCGGTCATGTCGGACTACCGCAAGGTGGACGGCCTGTTGCGCCCGTTCCGGCAGGAGTCGACGCCCCAGGGCATGCCCGGCAACCATCTGGTGGCGACGGTGGAATCGCTCTGGGTCAACCCGCCGATCGATCCGGCGCGCTTCGCGCCGCCCCAGCAGAACGCGGCCGACGTCAAATTCCTGAACGGCACCGGTCCGGCTCGGGTGCCGATGGCCTACCGCGAGAAGCACGTGTGGGTGAAGGCGTCGGTGAACGGCGGTCCGCCCGAGGACTTCATCCTCGACACCGGCGCCAGCGTCAGCCTGCTCGACAGCGTGTGGGCGGTCGCCCACGGCATCGCCGTGGAGGGCAAGATGCAGGCGATGGGCGCCGGGGCCGCCGGCAACGCGAGCTTCGCCAAGCTCGCCTCCATCAAGGTCGCGGGCGAGGACGGCCAGGGTGTCGAGATCGGCGACCAGAAGGTCGCGGTCCTCGCCCTCAACCGGTTCGTGCAGCCGTTCTTCTGGCACGGCGCGGCCGGCCTGCTCGGCTACGACTTCGTGAGCCGCTTCGCGGTGCAGATCGATTTCGACGGCGGCACCCTGACGCTCAACGATCCCAAGACCTTCAAGTACGCGGGCAAGGGCACCGGCATCCCCATCACCATGTCCGGCAGCATCCCGGTGGTGAAGGCCAAGCTCGACGGCCAGTACGAAGGCCAGTTCCGCATCGACGTGGGCAGCAGCTCGACCGTGGACCTGCACGGCCCGTTCGTGGCGAAGCACGGCCTGCGGGCGAAGCATCCCAAGTCGATCGAGGTCATGAGCGGGGGATTCGGCGGCACCTTCACGAGCCATCTCGTCCGCATGAAGACGATGCAGATCGGCCCCTATGCCTGGACCGACCCGCTCGTCGTCCTCTCGGCGGCGGAGACCGGCGGGCTCGCCAGCGAGGATCTCGCCGGCAACATCGGTAACGAGATCCTCGACCGCTTCATCTGCACGCTCGATTACGACCACCGCATGCTCTACCTGGAGCCCGGCAAGCGCTACGCGAAGCCCGACCGCTTCACCCGCGCGGGGGTCCAGGTCGCGCGCATCGGCGACACCTACCGGGCGATGGAGGTGGTGGCGGGCTCCGCCGCCGCGGCCGCCGGCATCCAGGAGGGCGACGAGGTGGTGAGCCTGGACGGCAAGCCCATCGCGACCTACACCCAGGACTCGGTCTCCACCCTGTTCGAGCGCGGCGCGGTCGGGGAGAAGCACACCTTGGGCCTGATGCGGGACGGCAAGAAGCTGACGCTGGTCATGAGGCTCAAGACGCTCATCTAACGACGGCGCCGGGGTCGCGTGGAATCGGGATGCTTCGCGGGCGCCAGTCTGCGATGATGGGGCCCGAACCGCCGAGCCCTCCGTCACGTGGCCCGCCCCGTGCGGGCACCTCAAGCGCCAGAAGGAGCAGGCCCGGCTCGCGCGCGCGACCGAGAAGCGCGAGGCGCGCCGGGCCCGCAAGCACAGCAAGACCACCGCCGCCGCGGCGATGGATGAGTCCGGGCTGACCGACGCGGACCTGGTGGAGACGCAGGACGATCAGGCCGACGGCGACGACGAAGGCGAGCCGGGCCCGGCCTAGGACACCACGTCCCGCACGATCTCCGCGACGCGTGCGCCGGTGAGGCGCACGATGTCCGCGGAGCGGATGCGCACCATCAGCTCCTTGCGGCCGCCGCCCGCCCAGCCCCATTCCTGAGCGGCCACGCGCGCGTCCACCACCACCGCGAAGCGCTCGCGATGGCCGACGGGGGGCGTCCCCCCGGCCGGATAGCCGGTGACCTGGAGCGCCACCTCCGGGCTCGCGAGCCTCAGCCCCGCCAGGCCGGTGAGCGCGGCGAGCCGCTCCACGTCGACGCGGGCCTTCCCGCAGGCGACCGCCATGACGCAGCGGCCGTCCCGGGCCGAGAACAAGATCGACTTGAAGATGCGCTCGGGCTCGACCCCGAGCACCGCGGCGGCCGCGTCCACGGTCGGCATCGGCACGCCCGGGGCCACGATCTCGGCGTCGAGCGCCCGCGCGCGGAGGAAGTCGGCCAGGTCGAGCGGCGGCAGGGCGTCCGCGCTCATCTCGCGATCGGCCGGCCGCGGTCCTCGCCCGGCCGTCCGGCACGCTCCCTCACCGCAGCCTCACCAGCACCAGCGTCTGGTCGTCCATCTGCGGGCCGTGCTGGCGGGCGGCGCCGAAGACGGCCCGTTCGATCTCGATCAGCGGGCGCGTCGCGTGCTCGGCGACCAGTGCTTCCAGCCGCTCCATCCCCAACTCCTGCCCGGCCGGGTCGCGCACCTCGATCAGGCCGTCGGTGAAGCACACGAACAGGTCGCCGGCCGCCGCCGGGACGCGGCCGGCGGCGAACCGGGCGCCGGACTGGATGCCGAGCGGCACCGCGGCGTTCTCGAGCCGCTGGACCGTGCGGGTGCCGGCGGCGACGCGCAGGATCGGGAAGTGCCCGGCGAGCGCGTACTCGGCGGTGCCGGACCCGTCGAAGCGCAGACAGGCCAGCGTCACGAAGCGATCCGGCCGCCGCAGGTCGACCAGGACCTGGTTCAGGTGCGCGAACAGGGTCTCGAGCCCGGAGCGGCCGGGCAGGGCCAGGCGCACCGCACTCTTGACCATCGCCATCAGCGCCCCCGCGGGCACGCCGTGCCCGGCCACGTCGGCGACGCAGGCGATGAGCCGGTCGTCCTGCGCATAGGCGTCGGCCAGGTCGCCGCCCACCTCGGTGCTGGGGATGGAGAGTCCGCGCACCTCGCACCCGGCGGCGGTCAGCGCCACGGGCGGGACCAACGAGGCGTGGATGTCGTGCGCCAGGTCGATCTCGGCGCGCAGCCGAGTCGAGCGGATGCCCTCGGTGCGGATGAACAGGACCAGGACCACGAAGCCGGCGACGATCAGGCTGCCGGCCCACCAGCTTTCCGTCACCAGCCGATGGAGGACGGCGTCCACGTCCGCGGGGGCCCAGGTGGCCGCACGCGCCCGCCACATGCGTTCCAGGCCGAGCATCCCGCCAAGCAGGGCGGCCAACGCGAGGGGCAAGAACCACCGGTAGGCGCGCGTGGGCCCGAGCGTGAACAGCACCGCGATCACGCCGTTGGCCAACGCGGTCACGAACATCGCGGTCGGGTCGAGGGGGCGCAGCAGCGGGGCCAGCCGCATGTCGGCGATGAGCCCGAGGGCCGCGAAGATCAGGAAGACACCGACCAGGTAGCCGGCCAGCATGCGCGGCGTCAGGCTGCGGTAATAGCGCCGGCCGGCGGTCAACGTCCCTCTCACGACCGCCGCCCCAGCGCCCGCCCTTCGAACGCCTCCAGCCGCCGCCTCAGGTCGTCCGGCATCGGCAGCGTCTGCTTGGTGCCGTAGTCGTAGCAGACCTGGACGCTCGTGGCCTCGACCACGGTGCGCCCGCTCGTCTTCTCCCAGATCTCGTAGGCGAAGGCGAACGACTTGGTGCCGATCCGGTCCATCCGGATGCCCACCTCGAGGATCTCGTTCACCAGCGCCTCGGAGCGGAAGTCGATGGTCACGTGCGCGAGGATGAACGGCACCCGCCGGTAATCGGGGTTGCGGTCGAGGCGCGCCCAGTAGGCCTGTCGCGCCACCTCGATGTAGGTGACGTAGACGGCGTTGTTGATGTGCCCCATCGCGTCGGTGTCGCGGAAGCGGGGGACGATCTCGTGGACGACGGTGAATGCGGCGCGCGGCACCGAGGGTCCGGGCGTCAGAAGAGATTGAAGGAGTAGAGGAACGCGGGCCGGGCGCGGAACCAGCCGTCGGCGATCTCGGCGGCCCCCTGGCTCGACTCCGCGAGCCCGGCCTCGGCCGCCCGCCGCGGCGAGAGCGCCCCGGTGTAGATCTGCGCCAGCACGTCCACCGGCGTGCGCAGCCGCGGCGCCCGGCGCCCGCGATAGGGGGCGACCCGCAGGCGGCCTTCGCGGGCGCTGACGCGGTAGGTGCGGGCGTTCTGCGGCAGCACCGGATCCTCGACCTCGAGCGCGATCTCGCCGCGCGCCTCGCGGGCGATCGGCAGCATCTCGAGCGCGGCCTTGACCTCGGTGATGCGGAACATCGCCCCGTTGGCCACGCCGCCGCTGTCGAGGTAGGCGGCGATCTCGGCGCCGGGCCGGAGATTCTGGGCGGTCTTGAGCAGCGAGAGCCAGGTGTTGTCGGCCGGGGCCGCGTAGTGGATCTCCTCCACCTGGTCGGCGAGCGAGGCCAGGTGCCCGACCAGCGCGCGGTGCGCTTCCGGGGTCGAAGCCACGAACTCGCCCAGCGTCACCGCCAGACGGAACGGCCCGTGCGAGGTCTCGACCTCGTAGTAGAGATAGCCCTCGATCTGGCCGCGGCGGCGGCCTTCATACACCACCCAGTCGCCCGGGTAACCCCAGAGGCGCAGGCTCCACCACTCGGGCCGTCGCTCCAGCGCGAAGTGTCCCTGCGAGCCGACCCGGTCGTAGAGCGCCTGCACGGCGGGCCGGTCGGGCAGGCGCAACCGCCGCACCCGGCGCGCCTCGTCGGAGGCGGGCAGGTTCGACGCCGCGACCGCCAGCTGGTGCACGACCTCGCCGACGCCGTAGCCGAGCTTGCGGTAGTAGGCGCCCTTGAAGGCGTAGAGGGCGGACAGATGGCTGCCGCGCTGGCGCATCTCGCGCAGGGCGGAGCGCAGGAACGCCTCGCCCACGCCGCGGCGCCGGTGCTCGGGCGAGACCGCGACCGACCCCACGCCGGTGATCGGCACGCCGTGGCCGCGCACCCAGGCGGTGAGCGGATAGAGCACCAGCGAGGCGACCACCTCGCCGTCCAGCTCGGCGACGCGCACGTCGCGCAGCGTGAAGCGCGGATGGTCGGTGTAGAACTCGCGGCGCTTCTCGACGCTCGACACCCGGTAGGCGCGGGCCCCCAGCTCGGCCAGCGTCTCGACGTCGGTGCGACGCGCCGGGCGGTAGCGGATCGCGGGGGCGCGCGGAGCGCGGGCGGGGCTCAACGGGGACCGGCCTGGGCGAGCATGCCCTGCAAACTAGCGAAGCGCGCCCCCGGCGGGAAGCGGGATTTCCCCGCTTGTGGCCCGGCGCACCCCTTTGTTAGGGTTCCCGGCCTTGATCGCCCGGACCCCGCGCGGCGGGGCAAGGGGCCGGCCCGGAAGGCTTGAGGAGGGGTGGACGTGAGAGACGGAGCGCCCGATCGCAGTCGCAGCATCCGGACCGGCCTCGGCCTGCTGGGCATCGCCCTGGTCCTGGCGCTCGCCGCCCTCCCCGCGTGGGCCGCGGACGACCCCTGGAGCGACGACGCGCGCTGGGTCTCGATGCGCGTCGGCAGCGCCGGCTCGGGCGCCAAGCTGGCCGCGAACGGGAACTACGGCTACGGGTTCGGCTACTCCTGGTTCCTGGGCAACGAGCTGGCCTGGAGTGCCACGGTGCAGCACGACGTGCTGGGCCGCTACGGCGACGCGAGCGAGATCGACGTGCCGATCACCGTCGAGTTCACCAAGCACTTCCACTTGGCCGACACGGCCCGGCCCTACCTGGGCGGAGGATGGGGTGCGATCTACCACAAGACCTACCGCACCGGCTTGGACGAGTCCGGATTCCGGCAGGGCATCTACCTGGCCACCGGCGGCAACGCGATGCTCAACGCGCACAGCCTGATCGGCCTCGACGTCCGGCTGCTGGAGGAGCAGGACACCCGCAGCATCAATCCCACCTTCCCGAATCACGCCGCCGCCACGAGGAACTGGAGCTTCAAGCTCAGTTACTCGCGCGTGCTGTAGTGACCGCACGCGCGGGACTCATCGCGCGGGCTAGTGGATGACGACCAGCCGCCGCGACACGCGTCGCCCGTCCATCTCGACGCTCACGAAGTAGAGGCCCGCGGCGACGCCGGGCGAGCGCCCGGGGTCCCACGCGATGGTGTGCGGTCCGGCGGTCATCACGCGGTCCACGGGGCGCGCGACGACCCGGCCGCTCACATCGTAGATCGCGACCTCGACACGCCCGGCGCGGAGCGTCGAGAAGTCGATCTCGGTCGCCTCGCGGGTGGGATTGGGGCTCAGGCGCACCGAGGGGCCCGGGACCATGGGCAGGTGCTCCGGGACGCCGACGATGGCCGACTGGATCACGGCGAAGTGCTCCTGCGGGGACGTTCCCGCCACCGTGAAATCACCGCCGGCGTAGACGGTCGCGGGGATCGCGGCGAGCGCGACCACACGGGCGTCCACGCCGGGATTCCAGGCCTTGATCAGGCCGGTGGAGACATCGACCGCTCCAAGATCGATGCGGGTCTGCCCCCCCAGGCCGCTGAAGTCGCCCCCCAGGTACACCACACCCGAGTCGATCGCCAGGGCCCAGACCGTTCCGCTGACCCCGGGGTTCCACGAGTTCGCCATCCCGGTGACCGGGTCCAGGGCCGCCACCGACGACCGGACCTGCCCGCCGACGGTGGCGAACGAGCCGCCGACATAGATGAGCCCGTTATCCGCCGCCATGGCGTTGACGAATGGGGCACCGAACCCGCCGTTCACCGGGTTGGGATTCCACGCCGTCGTCGCGCCGGTGGTGGCGTCGACCGCCCCGAGGACGTTGCGCGGCTGCCCGCCGATCGTGCCGAACCTGCCCGAGGCATACACGATTCCGTTGCTGACCACGATGTCGGTCACGGTCTCGCCCACCACGCCGGGATCCCACGCGGTCGCATGACCGTCGCTCGTGTTGAGCGCGGCGATGTGGGACCGGGTCTGTCCGCCGATGGTGCTGAAGGAGCCTCCCGCGTAGACCACGCTGCCGCTCACGGCCAGGGCCTGCACCGTACCGTCGGCCGCGGGATTCCAACTGGTCGCGTTCCCGGTCGCGGGGCTGAGGGCGGCGATGTTGGGTCGCGTCTGCCCTCCGATCTGTGTGAAGGTCCCCCCGGCATAGATGGATCCTCCGGCCGGGACCAGCCGCCGCACGGTCCCGTTGGCGGCGGGGTTCCAGGCGGTGACGATGCCGGTCGTCGCATCGAGCGCCGCGATGTTATTGCGATTCACGCCGCCCAGGATCTTGAACTGCCCGCCGACGTACACCGCTCCGGCATCGGCCGACAGCGTCGTCACTAGGTTGTCGGCGCCCGGGTTCCATGAGGTCGGTGATCCGGTCGCCGCATCGAGCGCGACGAGGCGGCTGCGGGCCAGGCCGCCGACGCTGGTGAAGGTCCCGCCCGCGTACACCGTGCTCCCGCTCATCGCCAGGGCGTAGACGTTGGCGCTGGCATTGGGATTCCATGGCGTGGCGAGCGCCGTGGTCGCGTCCAGGGCGGCGAGGTCGTTGCGCGACTGCCCGCCGATGCTGGAGAAGCTGCCTCCCACGTACACGGTCGAGCCGCTCGCGACGAACGCGTAGACGGCGCCATTGTCATTGGGGTTCCAGTTCAGCACCGTGCCGGCGGCATCGAGGGCCGCGCAGCCGTTCCGGGCCTGGCCGCCCAGGATGCTGAAGTCGCCTCCCACGTAGGTCCTGGAACCGCTGGTGACCAGCGTCTCGACCTGCCCGTTGGCATCCAGGTTCCACGCGTTGGGCGCGCCCGTCACGGCGTCGATCGCGGCGAGCCGGATCCGGGTCATCCCGCCGATGGTGGTGAAGCTCCCGCCCGCGTAGATGACGCCGCCGTTCGAGGCCAGGGCGAAGACCGACCCGTTGGCGTTCGGATTCCACGGGGTCGCGAGCCCGCTCGCCGCGTCGATTGCCGCGACATGGTTGCGAGCCTGCCCGCCGATCGTGAAGAAGCTGCCACCCGCGTAGACCGTCCCGCCGCTCAGGGCGATGGCGTAGACCTGGCCGCTGGGGTTCGGGTCCCAGTTCGAGAGGGTGTGGTCAGCCAGGATGTGGGCGAGACCGTTGCGGGCGACGCCGCCCACGTGCTTGAAGCTCCCGCCGACGAACCATCCGCCGCTGCCGTCGGGAACGACCGCGTAGAGCGCGTTGCCGTCGAGCCTCGGGAGCCCGAGCGAGGCCCCGGTGACGGGATCGAGGGCCATGCCGCACCCGGTCGCGGGGCCGACCCGGCTGAAGGTCCCGCCCAGGTAGACGACGCTGCCGGAGGTGACGACGGAGAACACGGTGCCGTCCGTCGCGTAGAAGTCGCTGTTGACGGTCTGCGCATGGACCGTGCGGGGACACAGGACGAGCGCCAGCGCGGCGACGACCGCGGGGCCGAAGCCGATGATGCCGGGGGACGGGGTGGGACGGAGTCGGGCCGTGCTCATGGCTGCTCCTTTGCGATGATGCCAGAGAGGGACTCGGGGGGGTTCCGAACCGCTCATGGATTCCGGAACCCTGAGGAGCGCCCGCCACGACGACAGCAGCGTTCCGTCCTCGTCCCATTGGCGCAGGCGCCGCCACGCCGAAATTCTAGTCTCGGGGGTGACGAAAGTCCATCGGCGAGCCTGGCATCCGTCTGTCGCGCCGGCGACAGGCGTGACCACGCTTCGGTCACCGTCGCGTGGCCGCGACGTGCCGACACCGCTGCAACCCCTTGTGCCGCCGCGTCAGCGTCGCCCGCCGCGCCCGGGCACGCGGGCTGCCATAGGCTCCAGCGCTGGCAAGGCCGCTCGCGCCCTCGTCGAGGTGAGGGACCGGGGGCGCGGGCCGGGGCCGACAGGCCGTGACCGGGTGGTGAGGTCTGGGAGGGGGTCCCCGGGGTCGTCGGTACCTTGTTGGCTCGGCCCGCGCCCGCCGGCGGTGCCGACGCGCACACCCTCGTGACGGGCCGGTCCGGCCCGGTCCGCGCGACCGGTCTCGGCGCTGGAATGAGCGCGGCGGCCGGTCAGCCTTCCGTGCGCCGCCCGCACACCGCGAGCACGAAGTCGTGGCCGACCTCGCCGCGGGCGATGAGCGCGTCCTCGGTCTCGAAGGCGAGCGTCAGCAGGCGTTGCGCCT
>VBPB01000050.1:12974-13399 GCA_005893365.1 Candidatus Eiseniibacteriota bacterium | reverse complement strand
GTCGAGCTGAGCAAGGGACTGGAGGGCAAAGCGCGATTCATCGTGTTCGGGAACATTCAAGCAGATCGGACCGAGTGGTCCGAGAGCGAAAGCGAGGTGGTGGACAAGAAGACCAAGAAGACAACGAGCAAGACCAAGACGATGACGACGTCACGGACCACATCGGTGCGCCTTCGTTTCTACGACCTGACCGATCACAAGCTCGCGTGGGACCACCTCACGGTCGGTCAATCGACGACGAGCAAGGAACACGACATGACGGACGTCATCGAGCACGATCGGAAGGAAGGGTTCCTCGGCGGTCTCGTCACGTCGATGGCGAACTCCGCCATCAAGCCGGATCCCAAGTATCCGCCGACGCCTAAGTTCGAGACGTGCCTCGCGAACGCGTTCGACAACGTCGGACTGTATCTCAAGCCGAAGAA
>VBPB01000050.1:12036-12950 GCA_005893365.1 Candidatus Eiseniibacteriota bacterium | reverse complement strand
CTGGAGCGCGTGGTCGTCGTCGTAGCTCAACCCCAGCGAGATCATGGTGCGAGCCATCAGGTGATAGCGCACGCCCAGCGTGGCCACTCGCCGCTCCCCGGCGAGCTCCGCGGCCAGCGGCCGCGTTGCGCCCGCCGCGTCCGGGTCGCTGCCGTCGGTCAGCGCCGCGGTATGTCCCCTGAGCTCAGCGACCAGGTCGTATCGGGCGAAGCGGCGCTCGACGGCCACGGCGTACCAGGTGACGTTCCGGGTGTGGAGGCCGGGAGGGGATCCGACCAGCGTGTAGCCGAGGTTGAGGTGCAGGTCGAGCGTCGCGACCCGCTTGCTCAGGATCAGGTCGCCGGTGTAGTCGGCCCGGCCGGAGCCGATTAGCCGGCTCGTCGCGGTGGGGAGCTTCACCTCCGCGCCCAGAGCCACGCCTGGGTTCCGGCCGGACGCCGGCCACGCCAGAACCGTGGCCCCCAGCTCCAGATCACCGAAACCGTCCGCCAGCCTCCGGGATCCCTCGGCCACCCGCGAGTAGAGGATGGGCTCCAGGCGGAACGTCACGCGGCGGAAGGCCGCGTAGTCGAGCGCGATCGGCACGCGGTTCTCGACCTGGCGCGTGCCCCCCTGAAGCTCGAACCCGACCTCGAGCCTCACCGCCCCCGGTGGGGCGACCCGGGCGGTCTCCACCTCGAGGGGCTGCGCCTCGACCGCCCAGGGACTGGGATCCCCACCCGCGGGGGGGCTCTCCATCGCGACCGCGGGCGCCGGCCCGCCGCCGATGCGGGGCGACCAATCGGTGTCGGCCAGCAGCCGCTGGCCGGCGATGTCCTCCCATCCGTACAGCTTGAAGTTCTGGTTCAGGGGCCGGTTGCGGCCATCCTGAGCGACGAACAGGCACTGCGGAAACCGCGACGAAAGCGGGCGGT
>VBPB01000050.1:9817-12015 GCA_005893365.1 Candidatus Eiseniibacteriota bacterium | reverse complement strand
CGATCGTCAGCACGTAGCGGTTGTCGCCCTCGCGGGTGTAAACGTTGAAGGTGCTGCTGCCCTGGCTCGAGGCGATCAGGTATCCCTTTCCGCCGGTCGCGCAGTAGAGGGTCAACCCTTCCACGTCCGCGGTCAGGCCGTGCTCCCCGACCTTCGCCACCAGGGCGCGCTGATCACCGGCATCCGGCTCCGCCCCGAACTTCCAGATGCCGATCCGCTCTTCGGAAAGGTAGTAGGTCCCGAGCTCGGGATCGGCCACGCACCCCTCGCAGATCGAGCCGACACTGAAGCCGCGCACCCGCGCGGCCGAGACCTTTCCCCCGCCCGCGTCCTCTAGCCGGTACTGCTCGACCTGCCCCTTCATGGTGGTGACGAAGAAGAAGCTGTCGCCGCTCCGCGGGCTACGATAGACGCAGGAGCCGTAGGGCTGGGCACCCCCGAACACCGGAATGATCCCGCCCGCGGTCACATCGGTGAGCAGGCCCTGGTCGGGATCCACCCTCCAGACTTTGACGCCCATCGCATCGGGCCCCCGGCAGCCGGCGAGGGCGAGATCGAATCGCTGGCCGCCGAGCACGAAATCGTAAAGGACGTCCACGTCGTTGGGGCGTGATCCATCGGAGGCGCGCTGGCGCTCCCTTCCGTCCAGGTCGTAGACGATCAGGGCACCTTTCTTGTCAGTGCCCAGAACCAGACTCTTGCCGGCGTCGGTGGGGTGCACCCAAATGGCCGGAGTGTCCGCGGCGTCCCCCTTGTGGGGGACGGGCTCGGTCTCGACTCGCGCCTCGGGGCGCACGACCGTGGCGGCGGAGAGATCGGCCGGGACGCCGGCCGCGGCGTCGCGTGGACCGGGCCCTATCGTCGGCGCTGGAGAAACGGCGAGCAGCACTGCAAGCGTGACGGGCAGCATGAGCCCCGGAGCCACCGGCCTCGTCCTAATCGTCCGCGGGGGTCCGACCGGGGTATTGTACACCCACGGCCGCCACCATCAACCTGGAAACCATCCACCGCGGCAAGCTCGCGCGCTTCGTTTCAGCGCGCCACCATGCGGAACGGACCGTTGTAGGTGACGACACGTACCGGTCGCCCGCCGGAGCCCAGGGTGGTGGCGATGTGGCGATGCGGTCCGCTGTCCCAGTCCAGCGCATAGTGAATGGTCTGCGGTCCGTGGATCGTACCGGTCGTCAACCGAGCGGAATACTTCTCCGGAACCACGAAGTTCACTGGGCCGTTCTGGGCTTGGGCGTCGAGACCGGCGCCGTCCCACCGGGAACCTCGGAGTTCGACGTGCAGAGGCCCGTTCTGGACGCGTGCCTCCACCGCCCCTGCCAGATCGACAAGCGACACGGGCCCGTTGAGCGAGTTGATGTCCATCGTGCCGCGGACCGACTCAACGCCGAGCGGACCGTTGATGGTGTGCAGCCAAAGGTCGCTCGATCGCGGCACCCAGGCCCGGATCTCGGTGGACCACCATTCCGCGGAGCTCGTGGGCGGCCCGGTGGAGCGGATCTTCCCACCCGTGTAGTCGACGTGGATTGCCTCGGCGAGAGCCTTTGCGCGATCAGCCCCGTGGGCGCGGGCCTTGACCCGGTAGAGTATGCGGACGGTCGGCCGGTCCCAACCGGTGACGGTCATGCCGCCGTTCTGACCGCCGTCGATCGCGATCGGCTTCCATGCGGCCTGGTAGGGCAGTTCGCGCACCATGCAGTACGAGTCTCGCCCGTCGTCCCAGTGGTCGTCGCAGGACTGCACCCAGCCTTTGTCGAGGTCCGGGCGTTCGAGTGCCCGCTCGGCCCAGTCGTCGTCGTCCTTGTAGGTGCCCCGCGAGTCGCTCGCGGCCAGCATCGCCGGGCTTGAACTTGCGACCAGGGCTGGCCCAGGAGTCAGGGTGAGAAGCGCGAGCGTCGCATACGCGACGAGTGCGACTAGCGTGACCATAGGGGGCTCCTCGCGAGGCACGGGACGGACAGCCGGGATGACCCGCCAGCTTCGGGTCATCAGGCCATTGGACGGATCCTCGGCGGTGAAGGTTGGAGGGGGAGACCGGCCCCGGGGGCTTGGCCTACCGGGACTTGCCCGGTCGCAGGCTCGACAGTCCGCGCGCCGCGAGGACCAGGGAGAAGGTCGCGGTCACAGTTGCGATGGGTCGAACGACGGAATAGACCGTCGTGCAAGGCCTTACACGGTTTTGGTCAAGC
>VBPB01000050.1:1813-9807 GCA_005893365.1 Candidatus Eiseniibacteriota bacterium | reverse complement strand
CTATGCTGCCGGCGGTGAACCTCGGCGACTGCCGCATTTCTGGTTGCGGCAGACAGGCCACGATGACCACCATGCCCCCGAGGGCTAAAGGATGAACTGCACATTGGATATTTGCGGCCACAAGAAGATTCAGAATCCCACAGAGAGCGACATCCGGCAGGCGGTATTCGAGCTCGACACCAAGAAGAGTGACGCGTTTCTTATCCTCGGACCGACTCACATGACCTACATTCAGATTGGCGGAGACCAGAACGTTGGTTTTGAGGTGGAGTATCAGGACACCGATGCCAAGCATCATTACCGAGCCAAGCGCAGCCTCACCGCTGACGAGATTGTGAGAGCGCTGGTGTCATATGCCACCGGTGCTGACGAATGGAAGACGATGACAGAGTGGGAGCCAATCAAGTGGTGATGACATGGTTGCCACCTAACCATGCGCTGCAGCGACGGCGGCTCCGGCGGGCCATCGCCGCTTCGGACGTGTGCATGACCAGCACGGACGGGACGTGCTGGATCTCCGTGATCCCAGCCCCCACGAGCACCGGCAGCAGCGGATCGTCTGGCGTCAGCTTCGGACGGATCACCACGACCTCGTCGTTGACGAGCACGATGTCCGCGCGCCAGTGGGCACCCGACCAATTGGCCGGGCAAGGCTCCAGGTCGTCGACGACGATCTTCCAGTTCAAAGACGCCTTGCATGCGGTGCACATCTCGCCGACGAACGATAGGAGGACGTCTGTGGCGCCGGGGCCGAAGACGTCCTCGTAGCCGCGTATGGGATCGCCGTGGACTAGGCTGCGAGCAAGCGGCCCGCGAGAGCGCAGGAAGAGCAACTCGCCCAACTGGCAATGCCAGCCTGGCGTCCCTGTCAGACAGGCCGCGGGCATGAGCACTCCCTGGAATCCGCGAGAACGGAATGCTGCAGCCGCCTCGATGATCATCAGTCGCTTCATCGGGAGCAGATTCTCAACAGCCTCGCGCTCGTTCGGCGGATACCACCCATAGCCAGTGCGAAATCCCTGGAGGACACGAGGTCCGTGGATCGGCAGCAGCGCGAGCAAGCGACATCCCTGGTCTTCGATCCAGCCGACGCGTGGGAACAGTGTGCCGAGCGCTTGAAGGGTCTTGGGGGCCAGACCGCGTACCGTGATCTCGCCGGCGTCTGTCTGGATGGATCGAACCTGGTCGCTCATAGGCCTTGCCCTGATTGAACGCACGGGGCTGAGATGTCCTACGCCTCACGCACGCCCGGCAGGTTACCACCGATCTGACCGGGCCCCGAGGCAACTACCCGCGACTCAGGCCGGCGTTCCTGAAGGTCGGGCCAGGACTCTATCGTCGTCTAGCTTAGACGAGAAGGCGCGAGCGGCCATCGCTCGCTTCTGGCAGCGAGGCGAGGACCTTCTTCGGCGGGCCTCATTCGACGTGCCACGGTGGGATGTGCTGCTTAGCCGCCAACCGGGCTCTTCTTCCGCCGGCTCAACACGCCGGCCGACACCAGCGCAATGATCAACCCCACCGGCAGCGGCTCCACGAACGTGAGGGCCGCGTTGATCGCCGGATTCCTGTACATGACCGCGAACTTGTCCATTTCCGCCTTCTTCAGTGAGATCGCCTCCTCGCTCGCGCCGTCCGCGCGCGCCTTTTCCAGCGTGCGCGCCTGATACTTGGTCAGGTAATCCGGCGCAAACTTGAAGTAAATCACCTCCCAAGTCGCCACGTAGCAGAGCGACGCCACCACCGCGATCAGCGCGCCCACCGCGAGCGCGCGGCCGAAGCGCACCGTGCCACCGGCGATGTTGTCCCGGTACGAGCGCACGCCGAAGAAGACCAGCAGGAAGGCGAGCACCATCGACGTGTAGCCGAGGATCAAGCTGCGGTCGAAACCAAGCGCGTCGTGGAACGGGAGTGTGATGAGCATCATCCCCGAAACGATGGCGCCGGAGATCAGGCCAAAGGTGAGTACGATCTTCTTCATGATTCGAGCCCTCGGAAGGTGGACGCTACGCGTGGACGGCGGGCAGTCTGGCAGTTCCACCGTCATGCCCGCGTCGCCCGAACGGGTGATTCTCGCGCCGGAACCTGGAAATCACCCTTTCAGGGGAGGAGCCCCGCCTCTTTCGCGCGCTGGACCGCCTGCGTCCGCCGCTTCGCCGAGAGCTTGCCGAACAGCCGGGCGGTATGCGTCTTCACGGTGTTCTCGCTCACGAACAGCCGTTCGGCGATCTCCCGAGTGCTGAACCCAGCCGCCATCGTCTCGAGGATCTCGAGCTCCCGCGGCGTGATACCGAGTTGCTCGAGCCGCGCCTGATTGCGCACGAACGGTCCCGCAACGGGCACGCGGACCTCGACCTCCACCCGAACCGGCACTTCACGCACGACCACGGTCTCGCGCGTCCGCGTGAGCTTGAGGCCGAGCCAGATCCCGAGGAGCGAGAACAGCAGCGCGACGATCCCGCCGTAGATCTCGAGCGAGTGCTCGAGGACGAGAAAGCGGTACTCGATGATCTTGAGCGCCGCGATCAAGGCGCCGCCGAGAACGCCGTAGGTGATGACCGTCCGCTTCACGCAGGGGGGCAGCTCAGGTTGGCAACCTCCATCAGAATCGGGAGCGCTCAGAATACCACGCAGCGGCCAGGGGCTGGCCGAAGCGGCTTGTCTTGTGGGGTGGCCAGGGACCATCGCGGTCGGCCGGGACTTCGAGCCGCTCGTTTCCGAAGAGCTGTTCGCGAGTGTGCAGGCTCGACTCGCGGGCCATCGACCGGCGCCGGCGACCCACGCTCGGGATCACGCCGATTTCCCGCCGCGGAGGTTCGTCCGGTGTGGCGAGTGCGGCCGGCCCTTGACCGGCGCCTGGTCACGGGGCCGTTCTGCGCGCTGCGTCTACTACGAATGTCCCGCTTACCGCCGTCCGGGTGGGCGAACTGCCGCCGCGGCCTGAATTCATGTGGCTCTTCAATGAGACCGTGCTCGAGGTGTGGCGCCAGCGCCATGCGTCGGCGCGCGAGCTGCGGGGGAAGCTGCAAGCGGAAGTCGCCGCTTCTCGGCGCGACACACCGGACACCATACGCCGGTCTTGGCGACGACTGACAGCAACCGGAACCGGTGGCCGCGGTGGCATTCGAACAACACGGGCTCGCGGTGGTCGGTCCATCTCCTCGCCAGGCACTTCCCCAAACGCTCGCTGGCCACCACGCGCATGCCATCGAGCGTCCCGGGATAGCGCTGCGAGCAGAACGGACACCAATGCCCTTGCCTCACCTGCCAGGGACGGGCATCCCAGACATGACCTCGTGCGCAGCGCCACCGCAGCTGAACGCCGGCCCCATGGTACTTCTTGGTGAGGCATGCACCGCCCCGCTCGAGGGCAACCTGTCTCATGTCCGCAATGGTCAGCCGCTTCCGGAACCAGCGCTTCTTGCGCGAGCAGGCTGGGCACCAGGAGCCCTGGAGAACCCTTGCAGGCTCCGCGGCCCAGACGTGTCCGTCTTGGCAGCTCCAGCGGAGCTTCGTCTTGGCGCCGCGGTATGTCGGTGACAGGCATCGGCCGCCGCGGTCGGACGCGATCTGCGTCATGGTTTCGATGCCACGGTCTGTGCTCCCCCTGTTCGAACGGCACCGGGCACACCACGTTCCGGCTCGCACGGTCATGCCGGTTGCCCGGAAGCGGTGTCCCTGAGCGCAGCGCCACTCCAACCTGGTCATCTGGTTCGTGCACTTCGCGGAGAGACAATCGCCACCCTGCTCACGAGCCAGCTCACGCATACGGGCCAGGAGTGCATCATCCTTGCAGCTGGGGCACCACGATTCCGCGAGGATCACATTGGGGAGCGCTCGCCAGACGTGACCCTGGCCGCAATGAATGAGTACGTGTTGGTTCCCAGACACGAATCCCGGCGCAAGAACGGCCGCGCCACGCTTCTTCAGGATGGCAAGGAACCGGCGGTGTGTCTGCCGCAGTCGCCGCTCGAGCTCCCGCCCTTGCATCCGCCCGCACGTCTGGCACCACGCTCCGCGAAGGACGGCCTTCGGGATTGCGCTCCATTCGTGGCCTTCGGCGCAGCGAAAGCGCATCGCGTACAACGTCCCCTCATAGGGCCGCGTGAGGATGACTCCGGCGTGCCGGGCCACGACCCTGCGAAGCCGGGCCTCGGCAACCGCCTTCTGGCCTTCGTGCTTGCGGGCCTTCGCGCACGCGATGCACCACTTGCCGATCTCCAGCTTCCTCGCCGACTGCGTCCACTCGTGACCTGCCGCGCATCGGAAGCGAAGCTTCACGGTGGGCCCGAGGACCCCGTGCGAGAGCAGCACCCCACCACGGGCGCGCGCCATGCGCCTGACCCACGCTAGCTCCACTGCCGGCAGACGCCTGCTCATGAATCCTCCCAGTCCATGCCCGATGCAGCGGACACGATAGCGCGGGATCCTCGGCTTGCGCTCGGTGGCTGGTGTGCGGTCTACGGTGCTGCCTACGACATGCTAACCGATACGTGTGCGGTAGGCGCGGTGCCCTTGGAGAGACGCCTCATGGTCCTGGTCACATGACCATCGCCACCGGACGTCCAGTTGAGCTGGCGTCCGCAACGGGCGCGGATTCGAACCGGCGGGCAGCTTATCTCCGGGGCTGGGATTCGCTCCGGCGGGCAATGGGGATGCCGGCGTGAGCGTCGTTGTCCCTGCGCTGGTAGATGTCCACCATCCAGATCGCGTTGCCCCGGCGCGCGACGCGGCGCAGGGCTGAGCTCTCGATCACAGCGGCGAGCCGCGCCGGCGGGTGGACGAAGCTCCGGAACGCGTTGCGCGTGATCCGCCGCCACAAGTTCTCGAGCGCCATCATCCAGCGCACGTACCAGCGGTCGCGGGGGTAGCTGAACCCCAGCACGCGGCGCGTGCAGCCCGCGGCGCGCGCGAGCAACGCCTCGTAGTCGGGGTAGCAGCACACGACGCGATCGAGCGTGACCACATCTGCCGGTTCGGGAAGCACCGCGAGCGCGGCGAAGTCACCGGCTAGGAGCGCGGTGCGCTCCGCCCAGCCGTGCTCCGCGAACTGGCGCCCAGCCACAGCCAGGTAAGCCGGCGAGGCGTCCACCTCGACGACCGTGCCGACGCCGGCGGCCAGCAGCTCGAGCCCCAGTACGCCGATCCCGCCGCCAATATCGAGCAGACTCGCCTCCTCCAGCGGCTGGCGGCGAAGCTCCTCGAGGATCAGCCGCGTGGTCGAATCCGGCCCCTTGCGGCGGTAGCGGCGCAGATCCCTTTCGGCCACCTTGGGGCTGAAGAGCAGCCCGGTCGCGATGCAGTGGGCGCAGCAGTCCATGCCCCTCCCTCCCTAATTCCGAGCCTCACGCTCCGGCCGGGGTTTGCGGCCGATCGAGGATTGCGGGCATCCATTGGCTTGTGAGCGCAGCTAAGCGTCCCCAACCATCGCCGGTTTGAACCGTGTTGTCGACTGGCTTCGCGGGGTGGACGCCCTTCGGCTCCGGAGACGTTCGTCGCGCGCCACGATTCGGTGACCCGGAGATCAACGACCGGGCAAGCGGTGTGGCCTCCGCCACATGGCGCCGCGATGGCTAGTGGATGTGGACCGGGGGGCGAGCTTCTGGATGTGATGGCTTGGAGTAGCCGTCACAAGGGCGTTTCCATTGCGTCGACCGCAATCACCGGGCTTTCTCACTGGACTCGCGCATGAACGCTTCGGACATCCCCCGCTGAGCCGAGTTGCCTCGCGCACGTTCCGCGCCTACGTGCAGGCGGCCGTTGGCGAGCGCGGCCGTGCCGGGGGGAGCGTGGGTGTGCAGACATTCGGCTCGGTCGCGCATCTGCGTCCGCATCTCCACGTGCTGAAGACGGCGGCGGGGAGAGTGCGCGCGGAGAGCGCGGAGAGGCGGGCTCAGTCCTGCTGATCTGGTCGCTGGCATTCCGCTGACGAGGACCCTCGGTCGAGGTGTCCGCGAATGGCCGCGCGATTCGCACGGATCAGGCTCGCGCGATTGCAGCACGCAATATCAATCGCGCGCCACCATCACAAAGTCCCACACATGACATGGCGGTACTGTACAATGTGAATGTGGGACTCCGTTGTCCCGAGCCCTTGGGCCCACCACGGCATTCCGGGCCTCGGACCAGTCGCCACACCCTCAGGTTCACACCCTCGGACACCACCCCGAACTCGACATGCTTCGACCGATGACATGGTACCGCCGCCTCGCATGCCTGGCGTTGATCGGCCTTTTGGCTCAGGCGGCGGCGCCACGCGTCGGCGGCGCAGTGACGAACGCGGGCTTTCGCGACTTCAGATTTGGAGGTTCCCTGAGCACCCCGACCGGGGAGAAGCCCGAGAGCAAGCTGTGGTGGAACGATGGATCCTGGTGGGGATCGCTCTGGGATCCGAACGCCAGCAGCTACGCCATCCACCGGCTCGATCTCGACACCCAGAGCTGGGTCAGCACGGGGACCCTGGTCGATACGCGAAGCAGCTCGAGGGCGGACGCCCTGTGGGATGGAGACCACCTCTACATCGTCTCCCACATCTTCACGACCAATGCCGGGTCGACCGGGAGCGGGAACTCCGGGCGCCTGTATCGCTACGCCTACCACGCCGGGACGCGGTCGTACAGCCTCGACCCGGGCTTCCCCGTGAACGTCAACGCCTCCAAGTCGGAAGCCCTGGTCCTCGCCAAGGACTCCAGCGGGCGGCTCTGGGTCACGTGGGTCGAGGGTGGCAAGGTCAAGGTGAATCGGACGCTGGGCGACGACTTGTCGTGGGGACAGCCGTTCGACCTGCCGGGCCAGGGCGCCGACGTGACGACCGACGACATCTCGGGCATCGCCGCGTTCGGCACCGACCGGGTCGGGCTCATGTGGTCGAACCAGGCGGATCACAAGATGTACTTCGCCGCTCACCTGGACGGTGGAGCCGATATGCAGTGGGAGCCGAGAGAGGACGCCTTGGCGGATGCGACCCTGGGACAGATGGCGGACGACCACATCAACCTGAAGATGTCCTGCGACGGCTCGGGTGCTGTCTACGCCGTCACCAAGACCGGGCTGACCCACGCGACGGATCCGCTGGTCCTCGTGCTCCGGCGGCAGGCCGGCGGGGCTTGGTCGCGCCACGTGTTCGGCACCGTGGCGGAGAATCACACCCGTCCTATCCTCTGCATCGACCGCGACGCGGGAACCGCCTACGTGTTCGCCATGAGCGACCGGACGGGCCGCCGCGTCATCTACGAGAAGCGCGCCAGCCTAGCGGACCTCGGCTTCCCCAGTGGGCTCGGCACGCCCTTCATCGACAGCCCCGACGACCCCGCCGTGAGCAATCCCACCTCGACGAAACAGTGCGTCGGCCGCGCCAGCGGCCTGGTGGTCCTGGCCAGCGACCAGGATACCCAGTACTACCTCCACAACTATCTGAGCCTGGTCCCACCCCCCAGCATCGCTTCCTTCGTTCCCACCGACGGCCCGGTCGGCGGCGAAGTGACCCTGACGGGAACCGGATTCAGCGGAGCCACGGCGGTGGAGTTCAATGGCACGCCGGCCGCGAGCTACATCGTGGATTCCGACGCGCAGATCCGGGCGACCGTGCCCCCCGGCGCCACAACCGGCCGGATCGTCGTGACCACGCCGGCCGGCAGCGGACTGAGCGGCTCGGACTTCACCGTGATCCTCAGCCCGACGACGACCGTGCTGCAGTCGAGCGCGAATCCGTCGACCTGGGGCGCGCAGGTGGTTCTCGAGGCGACGGTGGCTCCGGCCGCGGCGACCGGGACCGTGCGGTTCTTCGATGGCGTGACGCCGCTGGGAACGGCGCCGGTCTCGGGCGGGTTGGCGACGCTGTCGGTGAACACCCTGGCCGTCGGCCAGCACGAGCTGACCGCCAGCTACGATGGAGGCGCCTGGTACGCGGGGAGCAGCTCGGCGCCGTGGAGTCAGGCGGTGGACTTCGCGTCGACGACGGCGGTGCTGGATGCGCAGCCCGCTGAGACGCACTGCGC
>VBPB01000050.1:0-1717 GCA_005893365.1 Candidatus Eiseniibacteriota bacterium | reverse complement strand
TGGACGGACTTGCCGGCGGGCACGCACACCCTGATCGCCAAGTATTCCGGCGACGGCCGCTATGGTCCGAGCCAGTCGGATGCGATTCCGCACGACGTGATCGCGAGCGCGACGGCGACGACCCTGGTGTCGGACCCGAACCCCTCGGCGTGGGGCGGCAAGGTCGATCTGCGGGCGACGGTGGACCGTGGGGCGGCCACGGGAACCGTGGAGTTCTTCGACGGCGCGACCTCGCTGGGGACGGCCCCCGTCTCGGACGGCGTGGTCCTGCTCTCGGTCAGCCATCTCAGCGTGGGCACACACGAGCTCACGGCGGATTACGGCGGGGACGCGTGCTTTGCGGGCAGCCGGTCGGCGGCGATGAGCCAGGTCGTGAACCTCGCCGCGACGACGGCGACCTTGAACGTGGAGCCGGCCGCGACCGGCTGGGGCCAGGCGGTGGGGCTCTCGGCCGCGGTGGACCCGGCGGCGGCGACGGGGACGGTGCAGTTCTGGGACGGCCTGAACCCAATCGGCCCGCCGCAGCCGGTGATGGATGGCGTGGCAACTCTGTCGTGGATGGACCTGTCGGTGGGCTCACACGCCCTGGTCGCCAAGTACTCGGGCGACGATTACTACGAGCCGAGCCAGTCGCAGGCGGTGCCGCACGACGTCGCCAGCGGTTCGAGCATCGTCTCGTTGGATGCGCAACCCGCGCAGACGCAGTGCGGCGAGACGGTGAGGCTCTCGGCGGTCGTGGACCCCGCGGCGGCGTCCGGGACGGTGCAGTTCTGCGACGGGCTGGACCCGATCGGCCCGCCGCAGGCGGTGTCGGATGGGGTGGCGACCCTGTCCTGGACGGACTTGCCGGCGGGCACGCACACCCTGATCGCCAAGTATTCCGGCGACGGCCGCTATGGTCCGAGCCAGTCGGATGCGATTCCGCACGACGTGATCGCGAGCGCGACGGCGACGACCCTGGTGTCCTCACCGCGCAGGTGGGGCTCGGGGGCGCGAGCGGCACGATGAGATTCTTCGACCAGACGGGGCTGATCGGCAGCGCGCCCGCGGACCCGCAGTCCGGCGTTGCGGCGCTGTCGGTGTCGGACCTAGCCGTCGGCCACCACTCGCTGGTGGCCCGGTATGACGGGGACGGCTGCCACGCCGCGAGCTCCTCGCCTGCCTACGAGCAGGACGTCGTCCCAGACAACCCGCCCAGCGTCACGGTGATCGCGCCGAATGGAGGTGAGAGCCTGACGGTTGGGCAGACGGTGACCCTGTCCTGGGACGCGCGGGACGATGGCCCGCTGCCCGCGGTGACGCTGTGCGTCTCACGGGACGACGGCGCGACGTACGAGGTGATCGCGGCCGACGTCCCGAACAGCGGGACCTACGCCTGGACGGTGACGCCGCCGGGAACCTACCGGGACGCCTCACCGCTGTACTCGGCGCTGCTTCAAGTGAAGGCGCGGGACGCGGCCGGCCAAGCCGGCAGCGACGTGAGCGACGCGCCGTTCGCGATCTTCGAGCCCGGCCATGTTGCGGTTGACGCGCCGAGCGTCAAGGAGTTCGCCCTGAGCGGCGTGTGGCCGAATCCGATGCGGAACGAACGCATGCGAGTGGAGTTCGCGGTGGCGGAAGACGCTCCCGTGCGGCTGAGCGTGCTGGATCTCCAAGGCCGCGAGGTGCAGGTGCTGGCCGAGGGGCCCTTTCGGACCGGTCGCTACCATGTCGAGTG
>VBPB01000049.1 GCA_005893365.1 Candidatus Eiseniibacteriota bacterium | reverse complement strand
GGCTACTGCTTCGTCCCCGTCCAGGTGCCGCCTTCGCCGAGGCTGTTGCTGAAGGTACCGTTCGCGGTCGTGCCGGAGAGGGTGCCTACCGCCGGCGTCGGCCCGGGGGCGAACTGCGTGGTGGCGGTGAAGATGGCGATCGCGCCGTTGGCGGGGTTGTAGGTCCCGTCCAGCGGCACCGCCTTGCCATCCGAGGCGACCGCGTAGCCATGGACCTCGGTGCCGCTGATGGTCAGGTTGAAGTTGCCGGCGGGCCCGCCGGGTGGCGTCGTGGTCGTGTAGGTCCCGATCACCTTGATGACGTCCGTCGTGCCCTTCATCAGGCCGGCATAGAGTTCCTCGGGGTCGCTGACCGTGTCCGGATCGCCGAGTGCGGCGAAGCCGTAGGGCTTGAGATCGCCGGTGAACAGCCAGACCGCACCCCCCGGCCCGGTCCCGGTCACGCCGAACGCATGGAAGTCGTCGCTGTAGTCCCCGCTGAGGGTCACCGTGGCGGCGACCGGCTTGGTCTGCGTGAAGGTCGCCGTGGCGTTGAAGAAGTTCTGGTTCCCGAAGATGCCCGTCGCCGCCGTCGCCGCCGCCGGCGTCGCGGTGGCGATGGTGACCACCAGCGTGCCGCTGATCGTGGTGCCCGCCACGGCGCCGGTGTAGGTGGAGGAACCGGCGTCCGTCTTGGGCTTGGTCGAACTGCTGCACCCGACCGCGGTGAGCAGGGCGAGGGCGGTCACGGCCAGGACCCCGCGAAGCCGCGCGGAGCGGGGAGAATCGACGATGCGGAGTCTCATGGAACCTTCCTTGCCGCGGCGGGGTGACGGGTCCTCGAAGCGCGGCCGGACCGTCCGGGCGTCTCGCGCCCGGACGCCGGCCTCGTGATCAGAACTTGTAGCAGATGATCTGCGTGTCGTTCTTCATGAAGAAGAGACGGCCGTCGATCGGGTCCATCTCGTACTCCGGCGTCTTGTCGCCCAGGACGACGCGGGCGGCGGCCTCGCCGGTCGCCTTGTCCACCTTCACCAGGCGTCGGCGCTCTGGCTGGCCTTGAACCGGCGGGTCAACTCGGGGTTGCCGTAGAGCGTGTACTTGTAGGTGCTGCCGGGGTTGGCCATCGCGTTGTTGTACGCGTACGAGGCCGACGCGGCGTTCGTGGCCATCACGGCCGCCGTGCTCAGCACCTTGATCCACCCGCTCTGACCGGGCGGCGGGTAATATGAATGATACTTCACGTTGCCGGTCGGGTCGAGGCGCATGACGTTCTGGCTGGAGGACAGCACGTAGTCCCCGTCGACGACCTGGAGGCTGGACGGCACCTCCTTGCCCTTGAACTTGTACTTCGCCACGCTGGCGGAAGTTCCATCCGCGAGGTTGACGGCAAACAGTTCACCGTCGGCGGCGATGAAGAGCTTGTCCCCGTGCAGATCGAAGGTGGTCGCGTCCTCGAGGTCCTTGAACGGCTTCTTCCACACCGAGAGTCCGGTCTTGGGATCGAGCAGGTCGAGGAACGGCTTGCCGTCCAGCTTGCCCTTGGCGTCCACGCCGGGGGCGCCGCGCACCACCAGACCGGCGGGGGTCATCCGCATCTGGGTGACGTGGCTCTTGAAGTCGTGGTCCTTGGTCCAGATCAGCCCGCCGGTGTTGGCATCCACCGCCTGGAGGCTCTTGTCGTACGGCACGTAGACGATCGCCTGGTCGAGCAGCATCGGGGCATAGCCCGCCTGGAGCGCCGGCAGCGTCTTGGCCTTGATGGGGGCGGTCCAGAGCTTGTTGCCGATCGCCAGATCGAGCTTCACCGGACCCTCGACCGTCAGGTAGACGATCATGGAGTTCTCGGTGTCGAAGACCGGCTCCTGGTTGCCGTGGATCGAATACCGCTTGAACAGCTTGCCGCTGCCCTTCACCTCGAGCACGTTGAGCGGCTTGGTGAAGACCGCGTCCTGCTGCCATTTGAGCGCGCCGTCGTCCGCGCCGACCGCGACCAGCACCGGCTTCTTGCCCTTCTTGGCGACGCCGCACATCACCAGCATGCCCTTCTGCGGCACCTGCATCTGCCCCTGGCTGCTGTTCATGGGCAGGTCGGCCGAGTCCCACTTCTTGGCCCCGGTGGTGAGGTCGATGACCTCGATCCGCCGCTGGGTGCCGCCCACGCCCTCGCCGAACTCGACCAGCCCGTACGAGGTGCCGCCGATCTCGTCGTAGTTGCACTCTTTGAGCTTCTGGATGTCGTTGCGGGTCCACAGCGTCTTGCCGGTCGCGGCATCGACGCCCATCAGGCCGTCATCGGTGCTGACCAGCAGGCTGCCCAGCGGGGTGAGCCGCTGGAAGACGATGCTCTTGGGCGTGGTGACGGTCCAGAGCGGCTCGGCACCCGCCCGGGGGGCCGCGCCGCTGACCAGCGCGAGGGTGATGGCCGCCAGGGTGAGACCGCGAAGGAAAGGGTGGGGACGAAACCGACGCATGCGATCCTCCATCGATGGGTAGTTCGGACCGCGGCGGCGAGGCCTGTAGAGGCCCGCGACCGACCGCCAGCGGAATCCGGGCTGGGGACTATAACGCACCCGACATCCGAGGGCACGGCGGGGCTAGCGCCGGGCTCAGCGGTGGGGCGGCTCGGTGACGGTGAAACGGCCCAGGTCGACGAGTTCCTTGGTCCCGGCGAGTCGGGGGTCGTCCGACTTCGAGACGGTGTAGTCGTCGCTGGTGCGCCACCACAGGACGCGCAGGCCCAGGGAGTAGGCCCCCGGCGGCAGGTGGTTGGGGACGATCATCCGATACGTCTCGCGCACCGTGGTGTCGGCGGGCCAGATCGCCTCGGGGTAGAGGAGGTAGCCGAGGTGTCGCAGCAGCGAGAACCGCGGCTCCCCCACCGCGTCGCGCACCACGAACTGCACCACGAAGTAACGGTCCGGGCGGGCGATGCGCCGCCAGGTCGTCTGGATCGGCAACAGGCCGCCGGCGGTCGTGGCCGAGTCGAGCATCGTGGATCCGGTGAACGCCAGCTGGCCGTCGAAGACCACGCGGCGCGGCACGGCGGCCGGCGGGGCGCCCACGCGGACCAGCTCGACGGTGTCGGCGGGCTCGCGGGTCAGCAGCAGCAGGTCGCCCGCGGCGTCGGCGGGCCGGAGCCGGTTCTGGTCCATGAGCTGGCGCAACCGCACCGCCGTGTTCGGCCCCACGTAGTCCGCCAGGCGCTGGTCGCCGATATCCGCCAGCATCGCCACCACGCCGGTCGGCACCGGATAGGGCTGCCTCGAGAACGTGTAGTAGCCGGTATAGATGTGGTGGATCGAATGCGTCTCCGGGCGCGAGGCGAGGCGCGCCAGGAACTCGAACGCGGCGACCACGCCGCCCGTCTTCGGCACGCGCGCCACCATGCGGTCCCGGTACGGCCGCAGGGTGCGGTCGAAGGCGTTCGGCCAGCGGGTCTCGCTCGACTGCGGCACCGCGAGCCAGCCCCGGCGCAGCAGCGGGCCGTAGAGGAGATTGCAGAGCAGCGAGGCGGCCAGCGCCGCCCCCGCGATCGCGAAGGCCGCCGAGCGCGCGCGCCCCGGCCGCGCCATGACCGCGGCGGTGATCGGGGCTCCCGAGATGCGGCGCACCAAGGTGGCGTACCCGCGCACCGCCGCCGCCGCCATGACCGGCGTGACCAGGGCGGTGTACTGGAACAGCATCCAGTGCTGCTCGTTGCGGTACGAGAGGAAGTGCTCGGCCAGCACCGGCAGCGCCACGACCAGCGTCCCGGGGCTCAGCAGCGGCAGGAACAGGAACGGCCCGAGCATCTGCGGCCAGTAGGCGCGCTTGAGGGCGGCGTCGCCGGGATCGCCGGGCGTATCGAAGAAGGCCCGGACCGCCTCGAACGGATGCGCCAGCAGGTGGCCGGCGATCTGCACCGGGCCGGCGCCCCACCGCCCGTACATCCGGCCGTACTCCGCCGCGGCGCTCGACAGCGCGGGCCGGATGACGCCGAACGAGAGGACGAGCGAGCCGAGCGCGAGCCCGATCAGCGTCAGCCCCGGCCGCCGCGACCGGCCGGTGAGCAGGGCCATAAGGCCCAGGATACCCACCGGCAGCGCCACATCCTCCTTGCACGCCAGCGACAGGATCGCGAACACCACCATCGGCACGAACCGGCTCGCCGCCAGGGCGCCGATCGTGGCCAGCAGCGTGGTGGTGGCGAGCGCTTCGGGATGGAACTCGAACAGATTGCAGTAGCCGAGCGCCGGATAGAGCAGGTAGAGCGCGGCGCAGACCAGGCTCAGCCCATCGTGCTGGAGCTCGCGGCGGGCCAGCGCGAAGACCGGCCACGCCCCCAGGGCCAGCGTGACGCACTGGATCAGCAGCAGCGTCAGCGGATGGCGGAACAGGGCGTAGAGGGGCGCCAGCACGAACAGCACCAGCGAGACGTGGTCCCCGAGCCAGACCATCCCGCGGATCGAGCTGAACAGCGACCCGCGCAGCGCCTGGTCGGTGGCCTGCACGAAGATCGGCAGGTCGATGTCGATGAAGAGGTAGTAGCGGTACTTGACGACCGCCACCACGCCGTAGACCACGGCGTACGTGGCGATCAGCGCCGCCAGGGCGGCGAGGGTGGTGCGGCTCGGGGCGGCCCGCGGCGCCGAGGCGGCCGGACCCGGGCGCGGCTGGACCGGGGCGCGGCGGGGTGCCTTGGGCATGGGCGACCGGCCTCCTTCAAGTCCATCCCCTCGGGAGGGCACGCGCCGTGGGCCCGGCGGGGGGCGGGAAGGATACCATCCGATCCGGTTGGCACGGGATCCGGTTGGCGTTGTCGCGCTGCCGGCGCTTCCCTATAGTCGCCGCCTCGACGCCACCGCTCCCGACCCTCAAGAGAGACCGCCATGTCCGAGATCATCGACGTCCTCCTGTTGCTCGCCCTCCCGGCCTCCGGCAAGTCCGAGGTGCGCCGCTATCTCGCGAGCCTCTCCCCCGAGCAGTGCCGCGGCGACTTCCACCTGGGACCGACGGTCCAGCTCGACGACTATCCCTACGTCCACATGATGCGGCGCGTGAGCCAGGAGCTGCGCAAGCAGGGCGCCGACGGCGTGTTCTTCGACTCGGACGAGCTGCCGATGAAGGAGCCGCTCGACTGGGGGACGCTGGTCGAGCTGCTCAACGAGGATTTCGACGACCTCGAGCGCCGCCACCGGCCGGCCCCCGCCTCCGCGGCGGAATGGCTGCTGGACCGGTTCGATCGGGCGCGGCAGAAGGCCGGCGCCCCGTCCGCGCTGGGCGCCCTGCCGGCCACCTCACGCCGCGCGCTGCTCGGAGCGCTCGAGCGCGAGGCGGCGGACCTGCTGCGCGACAAGAACGCGGGGATCCCGGAGCGTCTCGACGGCCGGACGGTGGTGATCGAGGCCGCGCGCGGCGGCCCGGACGGCGCCAAGCCGCCCCTGCCCGCGCCGCTCGGCTACGCCTACACGCTGTCGCGGTTCAGCGACGCCATCCTCGCGCGCGCGTCCATCCTTTACGTCTGGGTGACGCCCGAGGAGTCGCGGCGCAAGAACCACGAGCGCACCGATCCCAACGACCCGGGCTCGATCCTCCACCACGGCGTGCCGATGGCGGTCATGCTCGGCGACTACGGCTGCGACGACATGGAGTGGCTGATCCAGCACTCGGGCCGCCCCGACACGGTGCGGGTCGAGACGCGCGGCGGGATCCATCACCTCCCGGTCGCGCGCTTCGACAACCGCGTGGACAAGACCACGTTCGTGCGCGCCGACCGCGCGGCGTGGAAGCCGGGGGACGTCGCGGCGCTCCACTCCGGGCTGGGCGAGGCGTTCACGCGGCTGGCGCGGGCGGAGACGGCGCGGGTCGGGTAGGCGTCACGACGCCTCGCCCTGGCGGCCGGGCTTACCCCAGAGCTCGATGAGCCGCTGGTCGCGGCCGCAGCCGCGCCGGTAGCTGTGATACTGGTCCGGATCCTTGCGGTAGAAGTCCTGGTGGTACGCCTCGGCCGGCCAGAACTGGCTCGCCGGCACGATCTGCGTGACGATCGGGCCCTTGAAGCGCTGCGGCGTGGTCTCGAGCACGTGCTTCGACGCCTCGGCCAGCCGTTGCTCGGCGGTGTCCCCGTAGAAGATGGCCGACCGGTACTGGGTCCCGTGGTCGCAGAACTGCCCGTTGGCCTGGGTCGGGTCGATGTTGTGCCAGAAGATGTCGAGCAGTTGGGCGTAGCTGATCCGCCGCGGGTCGTACTGGACCTGCACCGACTCGGCATGCCCGGTGGTGCCCGAGGAGACCTCCTCGTAGGCCGGGTGCTGCTTGAAGCCGCCGGTGTAGCCCGAGATCACCGCCGTCACGCCGGGCAGGCCCTCGAACGCGGTCTCCATGCACCAGAAGCACCCGCCGGCGAAGACCGCCCGGGCCTTGGTCGGGGTGGCGCTGCGCGCCGGGGCGACCGCGGCGGCCGTGGCGGTCGCACGGCTGGCGCCGGCCTTGGGTGCGGCTCCGGCCTTGGCCGCGACGGCCGCTCCCGCGTCGGACCCCGCCCGGGCGGTGGAGCCCGCCGCCAACGAGGATGCCAGCAACGCCGCCAACAGCACGCCGATGCTCGAGCCCTTCATGCGTCAGCTCCTCCGCGGGGTCCGGTTCGATCGTGTTGGGTGGCGGCCGGTGGTCGCCGGACACTACTCCCTGCGGCCCCACGATGTGACCGGGATCGCCCCGAGGGGCGACGCCCTGGGAGGGACCCCGGAATTGTCCGGGAACCGCAAAACGAGGATGGACAGGCCCCCCGGCCGTGCCTAGTCTTATGGCAGTTGGGTACGGCGTTTCTCGGGAACCCCCATGTTGGGCTGAACGGTCGCTCGCCGCAGGCCCACTGCCCGGGATGTGAGGTCGCTGCTTCACCCGGACCGAACACTACGAGTCCAGGAGGCAAAGGGGGAAGCATCACATGGAGAAGAAACATCTCTTCAAGCTCGGTGCGTGCGTCGCCGCCCTATCGGCGCTGGCGCTCGCCAGTGGCGCGGCGCTGGCGCAGAAGACCGACCTGACCAAGTACAGCGGCACGGCCTCGGGTGCCGGTACCGTGTCCCGCACGATCCAGGATGTGCCGGGCGGCGGACCTGGCGGGCCCGCGCTCCAGGTCCAGGACATCACCGTCTCGTTTCCGGTGTCGAACGGTCAGTCGCCGACGACCATCGGCACCAACTTCATCAATGCGGTCAACACCCACCCGACGCTGCCCGGGCTAGGCTATTCGGCGGTGCCGAGCACCCCCAACGGGATCGCGGACTTCAGCCGGCCCAAGATGGTGAAGCAGACGGGCTCCTACAACATCGTCTCCGACGCCAACACCGCCCCCGGCGTCACGTTCGCTCCTTCCGCCCGCACCGTGCTGGACGCGCCGGCGCTCTCGCCGGCGGGTCTCGGATTCCTGGTCGGGGCGCTGCCGGCGCTGGCCTTCTGGAGGCGACGCCGGAAGGTCGCCCGGGCCTAGTCGCACATCGCTCGACCGTCCTCCGAGGCCGGCCCCTCCCGGGGCCGGCCTCGGTTGCGTATGATGCCCGCTCGCCATGCGCACGCACTTCGGTCGCTATGCGGTCATCCGCCGGCTCGGCATGGGCTCGTTCGGGGAGGTGTTTCTCGCCCGCGACCCGGATCTGGCTCGCGATGTAGCCGTCAAGGTCGTGAGCAGCGAGCACATCGGTCCGGATTCGCTCGACCTGCTCCTCCGCGAGGCGCGGACCGTGGCGGCCGTCCAGCATCCGGGCCTGGTGACGGTCTACGACGTCGGTGCCGCGGACGACAACGTCTGGGTGGTGATGGAGTTCGTGCCCGGCGAGACGCTGCGGCACCGGCTGGAGCGCGGCCCGCTCTCCCTCGCCGAAGTGGCCCGCCTGGGCGGAACGCTGTGCGGAGCGCTCACCGTCGCCCACGCGCACGGCGTGATCCACCGCGACGTCAAGCCCGCGAACATCCTGCTGACCCCGCAAGGGGAGCCCAAGCTCGCCGACTTCGGGATGGCGCGTTCGCCCGACGACGACGCCGTCGCCGAGTCCGGGACCATGGTCGGCACCATCATGTACATGTCGCCGCAGCAGGCGATGGGCGAGACCGTCGACGCACGCACCGATCTCTTCTCGCTGGCGGTCGTCCTCTACGAAGCGCTCACCGGCGTCCATCCCTTCCTGTGCGCCGGGGAGGAGGCGACCCTCTACTCCATCCTTCATGAACCGCCGAAGCCTCCCGGCCCTGCGGGGCCGGACCTCGACCCGCGTACCCAGGACTTCTTCCGTCGTGCGCTGAGCAAGGAACCCTCGGAGCGCCCTCCCGACGCGCTGGCGTTCGCGGAGGAACTCATGTCCCTGCTCGATCCGGCGGGCGGGCCCGCGGCCGTGGCGGCCGAGCCACACGCCAGGCGGCTCGGCTTCGAATCCCGGCTGGTGGGCCGCGAGGACGAGTTCCGTCGCCTGTGCGCGCGCCTCGAGCGCGCGCGCGCCGGCGATGGAGGCGCCCTGCTGCTTGCAGGCGAAGCCGGGATCGGCAAGACGCGGCTGCTCGCCGAGCTGTCGCGCGCCGCCGAGGTCGAGGGCGGCCCCGCCTATCACTCCTGGCACCAGGTCCTGACCCAGGCGCTCGACGGTTCGCCGCAGGGCGTGGCGGTCGGGTTCGAGGGCTTCGTCGCCGAGCACCCCGAGTTCGCTGGCCCGCGCGCGGCGAGCCTGCGGCGCCTGCTCCATCTGGAGGCCGGGGAGGCTCCCGACCTGAGCGGTCCCGACCAGCTCTGGGAGGCGGCGGTGGCGGCGCTCCAGACCCTGGCGAGCCGCCGGCCGTTGCTGGTGGTGCTGGACGATCTCCACTGGGCGGACCGGGACTCGCTCCAGCTCTTCCACTTTGCCGCGGCCCAGGCACAGGGACAGAAGTGGCTGCTCATCGGCGCCTATCGCGCGGAAGAGGCGGAGGGTGAGACGGCCGGCACCGGCGTCGCGGAAGTGTCGCGGCTGATGGGGCGCGAGGAGGGGGTCGAGACCATGCACTTGGCGCGGCTGGACCAGGCGTCCACCGCCTCGATGGTCGACGAGCTGCTCGAAGAGGGTATCGCGAGCCCGGCTCTCGAGGCGCGCATCTTCAGCGAGACCGAAGGCAATCCGCTCTTCATCGTCGAGGTGGCGAAGCTGGTCTCGTCCACCGGGGGCAGGCTCGAGGACCTGACCATCCCCGCCCGCGTGGTGGACGTGGTCGAGCACCGGCTCGACCGGCTGAGCCCGCCCGAGCGGGACGGGCTCGAGGTGGCGGCGGTCGAGGGCGAGTACTTCCACGTCGGGCCCATCGCCTCGGTGCTCGAGCTGACGCGGCTGCGCGCGCTCAAGCTGCTACAGGGGCTCGAGCGACGTCATCGCATCGTGCGGCCGGCCGAGCACCGCTTCCGCTTCGACCACGGCAAGATCCGCGAGGTCATCCTGTCGCGCATCGCCCCCTCACTGCGCCGCGAGTACCACGTGGCCGTGGCCGCCTGCCTGCTGGAGGAGCCGGCCCAGGTCTCGAGCGCCATCCTCGCGCACCACCTGACCGAGGCGGGCGACGTGCGCGCGGCGTTGCCGCATCGGCGCGAGGCGGCGGCGGCGGCGCGCGCCGTCTTCGCCAACGAGGAGGCGCTCCACCACCTGGGACTGGCGCTGGCGGCGCTGGAGGCGCACCCATCCATGCCGGACGCGGCGCGCCAGGGCGCGGAGATCCGTCTCGACATGGCCGAGATCCACCTGCTGACCGGTAGCTACCCGACGGCCGCCGCCCTGTTCCGGCAGGTCGCCACCGCCCCGACCGTCGCCGGCGCCGAGCCGTTCACGGTCCGCGCCCTGCTGGGCGAGGGCGAGTGCGAGTTCGCGCTCGCGCGCTACGACGGGGCGAGCGCCAAGCTCGACGAGGCGCGCCGCGCCGCCGCGGCGGCCGACGGGGCCAGGTTCCTGGCGCGCATCGAGGTCATGACGGCCCGCCTGCTCACGCGGCGCGGGGAGTTCGATCAGGCGATCGAGGCCTGCGCCCGAGCCGAGGCGCTGACGCGGGACCTGGGCGACGAGCGCGCGCGGGTCATGGCGGTCATGGAGTCGGCGGACGTGTGCCTGCGGCGCGGCGCGTTCGACGACGCCCGCCGTCGTCTGGAGACGGCGCTCGCGCGGGCCGAATCCAGCGCCGATCTGGGCGCGCAGGCGCGGGCGCTGGCCTCGCTCGCCACCGTGGCCCGGGAGCTCGGCGACTTCCCGGCGGCGCTCGGCTACCTGGAGCGCAGCGGGCTCATCTGCCGGCGCATGGGCGACGTGCGGGGGGCGGCTCGCGTGCTCGCCAACCAGGGCAACGTCCACCTGAATCGCGGCGAGTGGGCCGAGGCGCGGCGCTGCTTCGAGCCCGCGCTGCGCTCGTTCCGCGCGCTCGGCGCGCGCGAGTACGAGGCCACGGTGCTCAACAACATGACCGTCGCGCTCTCCGCCGGCGGCGACTACGAGGCGGCCTCGCGGGTCGCCGCCGAGTGCCTGTCCCTGCGGCGCGAGCTGGGCGACCAGTGGGCGGTGGCCGGCATCCTCGACAATCTCGGCGTGCTGCAGCATCGCCGCGGCCGCTCGCCCGAGGCGCGCCGGCTGCTCGGCGACTCCGTGCGGCTGCGCCGGGAGCTGGGCGACCAGCCGGGCCTGGTGGACAGCCTGCTGTCACTGGCGCTGGTCGAGCGCTCGCTCGGCGACCGCGCGCGGGCCGCGGACCATGCCCGCGCGGCGCTGGCCGCCTCGCCCGAGGGGGCGGAGACCATCGCGGTCGCGCGCGGGCTGCTGGCCCTGTGCGGCGGCATCGAGGGCGAGGCGGCGAAGCGCGAGGCCGCCCTGGGCCTGCGCGCGGCGGCGCGCCTGGCCGGCGACCGCGGGGACGCCGAGCTGGAGGCGATCCGGGCGTTGCCCGCCGGCGAGCTGCTGGCCGACCTCGCCGACTGGGCTGCGCTCGAGTCCCTGGGCCGCGAGCAGGTCGAGCTCGCGTCGGCGCATCACATGCTCTACGAGGAGGCCTGGGCGCGCTGGTGCCTGGCACGTGCGGCGCTCGCGCTGGGGCGGCGCGACGAGGGTCTCGCCGAGGCCCGGGCGGCCCTGGCGCTGGCCGCGGAGTCGGACCTGCGCGGCGCCCTGCGGCGACCAGGCTCCCCGGCTCTGGTGCGACGCCGTGGCGAGCCTCGAGCGCTACCTCGAGGCCTTCGCTCCCGACGAGCGCGCCGCCTACCTCGAGCGGGGCGGGGTGGGTGCCCGGCTCGCGGGCTGGCTCGAGCGGGCGCGGGCGGTGAAGGACGCGCCGGCGATCGGAGCCCTCGAGGCGGCGCTGGAGCGGCTGCGGTGACCGCACCCGCGGGGCGTCACCCGGCCAAGGGCGCGGCCCGTGCGGCCGGTCCGGCGCGGCCCGCGCTCGCGGGCGACCGGCGCGCGGCGCTTAAGCTCCTGCTGCGCATCCTGGTCGGCTGGGCCCTGGCGACCGGGGTGCTGAGCCTCTTCCCCGGCATCGACCGCTGGGCGGTCGCCTCCACCGTCGCCAGCGTGGCCACGACGCTCCGCGTGATGTCGTTCGCGCCGACCGTCGACGGCTCCACCATCCTGCTCGCCGGGGGCGCCCTGCGCATCATCCCCGAGTGCACGCCGCTCATGCCGATCCTGCTGCTCGCCATCGCCATGGCGAGCTACCCTGCGCCGCCGGCTTGGAAGCTGGCGGGGGTCGCCGCCGGCGCCCTGGCGCTCTGGGCCTACAATGTCGTCCGCATGCTGGCGCTGATGGCGACGCTGGTGTGGTGGCCGCGCTCCTTCAAGTTCATCCACGTCTACCTCTGGCAGACCGTGACGCTGCTCGTCATCTGCGCGCTGTTCATGCTCTGGCTCGGGCTGCTCGACCGGCGGGGGCGCGCCACATCATGAAGTGGCTCCTGCGGTTCTTCCTGTGGGCGACGGTGCTCGCGGCGCCCTGCTGGCTCCTGGCCGACGCGTATCACCACGCGCTCGCCGCGGCGACGCTGGCCGCGCTCCGCATCCCGGCGCCCGCGACCGCGATCCCCCCACCCGACATCCCCGCCTCGCATGTGCTGGGCGTCTTCGCCGCCATGTGCCTGGCGAGTGCCCGCGCGTCCTGGCCGCGGCGCGTGTCGGCGGCGCTCCTCGGCGTGGCCGGCCTGGTGCTGATCGAATGGGCCACCGGGGTGGTGGCGGTGGCCTGGGCGATGCACGACGTGCAGGGTCCGGCGGGCCCGAGCTTCCTGGAGCGGCTGACCGACAACGTCACGGCGCTGCCCGCCTGGATCGGCGCGCCCGTACTGTGGCTCGCCCTGCTCGGCGACGCCGAGCTCCCGACCCAGCGGAAGCGCCGCGGCGCGGGCGCGCACCCCGGGGGCGGGCCGCCGCGCGCGGAAGCCCACCGCCCGCGCGCGGCGGATCGATGATCGCCGCCACCGTCAACCCGTTCGCGAGCCCCCAAGGCACCTGGCTCACCACGCTCGGCTACTCGATCCTCTCCGGGCTCTTCCCGATCCTCAACGAGGAGGCCTACCTCGTCGCGGTGGCGACGCTGACGCCCAGCCAGGCGTGGCCGATCATCCTGATCGCGACCTGTGGACAGTTCGTGGCCAAGGTCATCCTGTACCTGACCGGGCGTCACGGCGTGCGGCCCCACGCCAAGCGCTTCCAGCGCCAGCTCGACAAGGCCGAGGACGCGCTGCGCCATCATCCCGCCGGCACGGACGCGGTGGTGTTCCTGAGCGCGGTGACCGGGTTCCCGCCCTTCTACGGGGTGAGCATGATGGCCGGCGTGATGCAGTTGCCGATCGTGCGCTTCCTGCTGGTCGCGACCCCGGGGCGCCTGCTGCGATTCGCGATCGCTTTCTACGCTCCGCGCGTGCTCAAGGGCATGTTTTAGTGCCCCGTCCCAGAAGTACCTTGCCAGTCGGCTGCCGCTGCATCCCGGCGGCCTGCGTTGCTCCTCCTCGACGTATCTCACTGATACGACTTCGTCGTCGCGCCTTGCCCGCCGGGCGCAGCGGCAGCCTTGGTGGTCAAGGTACTTCTGGGACGGGAGCTAGGGGCGCGGCCAGGAGCGGTTACTTGGCGAGCGTCACCGGGGCCGGCGCCGGCGCGGAGACGCCCGCGGTCGGCGAGACCACCCCCGCCGTCTGTGGCGAGCGCCAGTTGTCCATCAGCCCCACCTGCTGCACGCAGTTCACCGTGCAGTAGGGCGCGCAGGCCTTCTCGGTCCGGTACTCGCGGCGGATGTCCTCGACCGTGTAGGACTCGAGCGGGATGGCCGGGTAGCCGCGCTGCTGCGAGCAGTAGTGCACCAGCCCGTCCTCGTCGACGTACAGGTAGCGCGCGCCCGCCCGGCAGCGCCAGGTGTTGGCCTTGCCCTCGGCGAGCCGGTCCTGGAACGCGCCGTTGACGTGCATCAGACCCTGGCCCATGGTGCGGATCTCGCGGTAGATCGCCATCTCCCGCTCGCCGAGCGGCTTGAGCTGGCCGCCGCCGTCGTGGACGATGCCCACCGAGCTCATGAAGCCCAGCTCCCGCGCCCGCCTCGCCACGATCAGGGCGTCCTCGGGATGGCGGACCCCGGTCCCGATCACCGAGTTGATGCTCACGGTGAAGCGCGCCCGCTCGGCGAGCCACTTGAGCTTGGGATCGATGACCCGGAGGCTCTTCTTCGAGACCTCGTCCGGCTCCACGTTGTCGATGCTGATCTCGAGATGGTCGAGCCCCGCGTCGTTCAGGGCGTCGATGCGGGCCAGCGTGAGCAGATAGCCGTTGGTGATGAGCGTGACGATCATCCCGCGCTCGCGGATGCGGGCGATGATCGTGGGCAGGTCCGGATGCAGCAGGGGCTCGCCGCCGCTGATCGTGATCGCCGCCGTCCCCAGCTCGGCCAGCTTGTCCGCCCGCCGGGTCATGACGTCGAGCGGCACCGGCTGCGAGATCGCGTCGAACTCGTTGCAGTAGGTGCACGCCAGGTTGCAGCGGCGCATGGGGATGATGTGCACCAGGATGGGGTGGTCCTCGTTCACCAACCCCCCGACGATCTTGCCGATCGCCCTGGGGATCCATCGCATGCGACTCGCCGTCATGGCAGGCTCCTCATCGTTCCTGGGAGCCGGCATGCTACCCCTCAGGCCACGGTGGCGCGACCCCTTTCTTCCCGCGCGCGGCCCGGTCGCCCCGCGGCGGACGCGGGCGGCCGCATCAGACCAGGATCCAGTCCTCGGGGAACAGATCCACGGTCGGCAGCTCGCGCAGGTAGGGCGGCGTGAACCACTGCCGGGGCGCGATCACCACCTTCTCTGGTGCCGCCGCCAGGTAGGCCGCCCACCAGCTGTAGCTGGAGTTGGCGATGATGAAGTGGCGGCAGCGCGCCATCAGGTGGAGCTCCTCGAACCGGTCGAGCCCCGCCACCACGGTGACCGGGGGCCAGTGGGCGAGATCGGCGCGCGCCCGCTCCGGCTCGTCGGAGAAGAGGTAGTACGTGGCCCGCGGGAAGCGGCCGTCGAGCAGGGCGCGGGCCCGGTCGTAGTAGGCAGGACCGAGCAGCGTGTGCTTCTTCCCCACGGCCGGGTCCGCGTAGTCGCCGCGGCGCAGGTGCACCGCGACCGGGGCCGGCTCGGCCGCCAGCGCCCGTTCCAGGGCGGCGGTGCCCGGGCTCGCGAACCGGGCCGGATCGAATCGCGTCCGGATCTCGTCCTCGATGTCGGCGAAGTAGCGGGGCGACTGGAAGTAACCGTCGAGGTAGCAGTCGCCCCGGACGCTCCGGATGCGTTCGTCGTAGGGGAAGCCCCGCTCGCGCAGCTCGGCGCGGGTGGAGAAGAACCGGTTCCGGCCGCCGGTCAGCAGCCGGGAGATCGCGCGCGCCAGACCGCTGCGGCCCGGGACGTGGCACTCCTGCCAGGTGACGCCGAAGCGCGCCAGGTCGAGCGGCCGCGCCTGCGGCTTGCGGTAGTACGAGGTGTCGAGCTCGAGCGTGCCGCCGAGTCTCCGGGCGACGGCGAGGCCGGCCGCGTACTGGAAGATCTGGTTGCCGAGCCCGGCGGTGACGCGGACCCCGACCCTGGGTCGGCGGCTCACGATGTCGGCCGCGCGGTGCGGAGGACCGGCGCGGCGCCGCCGGCGCGCGGCCGTCGGGCCCCTGCTCGTCGTTCCATGGCGGCGCAATGTACCTCACGGCCGCCCCGGCGGCAGGGCCCGCCCGGAGCCGGGCGCCTTCACGGGCGCCGGTCGAGCGACTAACCTGCGGCCATGACCCGACCGCGGCCCGGAGCCCGGCCCACGAGCACGCCTTCGGTCCTCGAGCGGTACGAGCGGGTGTGGGCCGTCGCCCTGCTCGCCTTGCACGCCGGCTTGGCACTCTGGGTGGCACGGGAGAACTCGGTCACCTTCGACGAGAACTTCCACGTGCCCGCGGGCGTGCGCATCCTGGCGGCGCGCGACTTCGCCACCTCCTACGCCCAGCCGCCGCTCCCCAAGACGCTCTACGGGCTCGCGGCGCTGGCCGCCGGGGCGCGCGACCCCGGGTCCGCTCAGGCCGGGCCGGGCCGCGAGCGGTTCGTCGGCTATGCCTTCATGCGCGCCAACGCGGCGCGCTACCAGCGTGTCTACTTCGCCGCCCGCCTGGTGGCGCTCACGGGCTCGCTGGTCCTCGCCGTCCTGGTGTGGCGCGCCGCGCGGTCCCGCTACGGCCCCCGGGCGGGGCTCATGGCGTTGGCCCTGTGGGCCATCCTCCCCGAGACGCTCGCCCATGCCGCGATCGCCGGGGTGGACCTGCCGACGGCACTGGTCTTCTTCGGCGCGGCGCTGGCCTGGGCCGCCTTCCTGCGCGAGGGCGGGGTGCGCCCCTGGGCGGTCGCTTCCCTCTGGGTGGCGGCCGCGTTCCTCACCCGATTCAGCGCGCTGCAACTCTTCCCCGCGCTGCTCGCGGTCACCGCCGTGGCCGCCGGGCGGAGGGCGCTGCCGCGGCCGTCGCACGCGTGGGTCGGGCTGGCAGTGCTGCCGCTGGTGGCGCTCGTGGCCATCGACCTGGGCTATCTGCTCCAGGTCTCGTTCCACCCGCTCGCCGCGATGCCGGCCAACTCGACCGCCTTCGCGAGCCTCCAGCGCCTGGCGCCCGGACTTCGGCTGCCGCTCCCCGATGCGTGGCTTGAGGGTGTCGACTACCTGGCCTCGCTCTCGCAGCCGGGCGCCAAGCACAGCTTCCTGCTCGGCGCGGTCACGACGCAGCACGCGTGGCATTACTTCCCGGTCGCGGTCGCGGTCAAGTGGCCGATCGGACTGCTCGGCCTGGTCTTGGCCCGCCTCGCGACCCGCCCGCGCGGGCCCGGGTCGCTCGACCTCGACGCGGCGACGGGCTTGGCGGTCACGGCGGTGGTGGCGCTGTCGTGCCTCGCCTCCAACCTCGACTACGGCGTGCGCTATCTCCTCCCAGTGCTGCCGTTCGCCTGTGTGTGGGTGGCCGGGTGCGCGGCCGCCGGCGTGCCACGGAGCCGGTTCGTCCTGGCCGGGCTGCTGGTCGCCGGCATCGCGGTGGAGTCGGCACGCGCGCTTCCCTACCCGCTCTCGTTCTTCAACGCCTTGGTCGGGGGTCCCGGGCGCGGCGATCGCATCGTCAACGATTCGAACGTCGACTGGGGCCAGGGCCTCAAGGCGCTGCGCCGCGAGCTGGATCGGCGCGGCATCGCCCGAGTCCACCTCGCCTATCACGGCACGGTGGACCCGGCGCTCTACGGGATCGACTACGTCCTCTATGCGAATGGGACTCCGGGGCCCGAGAGCGACTGGCTCGCGGTCAGCAGCTACTTCATGGTCGGTCTGCCGGCCCGGCTCACCACGCGCCTCGGGATGAGCGAGGAGTCCGTCACCTACGATTTCCAGGCCCTCCGCGACCGGCCGCCGGCCGCCCGCCCGGCCGGATGCATGTACCTCTTCCGCATCCGCTAGCGCCGAGAAGCCGATCGCGTTCGGAGGCCGCACGCGGCGTCCGAACGAGGCCGCTGGGTGAAATCGCGGTGGCTATCGGTACATCTGACGATTCCCACCCAATCCCCCGGGCGCTCGCGCCCCCGCCGATCGGAGCGACGACGCACTAACGATCTGGGCGCCTTCGCGCTGTGGCGGCGCGGCCATGCGCGGCACGACGGTTGCGGTTCTTCGGTGGGGTTCCAGCCTCCTGGGTCGCCGGAACCCGTCTCAAGGCTCCCGTTCACGCTTCGGCGTCCCGGTGCGGCAGGGCCACCCCTCGGGGAGATCCCATGCCCATGCGAACGCACGTCCGGATCGCGAGCGCTCTCGCGATGGCCGCCGCCCTCGTCCCGGCGGGCGCCTTCGCCCAGACGAGCGGGCGCGACCGCCCCGTCCGGGGCGGCGTCTGGGAATCGGCCGTGACCTGGGAGATCGACGACGACTCCGCCTGGCTTCCCGGCCGGCACGACCATGGTCACGCTGGGCTCCGACCGGGACTACGTCATCACGCCGGCGCCCTGCTATCACGTGGCCGACGTGCTCGTCGACAGCGTCTCGGTCGGCCCGGTCGTTCGCTACACCTTCCACGACCTCCAGACCTCCCACACCATCGCCGCCCGCTTCGCGATCTCGACCCACATGCTGACCGCCTCCGCCGGGCCCAACGGCGGCATCAACGCCTCCGGCGTCATTCACTGTGGCGCCAGCCGGACTTTCACCATCACGCCGGCCGCCTGCTACCAGATCGAGGACGTCCGGGTCGACGGTGTGTCGGTCGGTCCGGTGACGCGCTACACCTTCACCAACGTCCAGGCCGATCACTCGATCCACGCCAGCTTCGTCTCGGGCCGCCCGGCCGTCACGGCGTCCGGCGGCGCCCATGGGACCATCGTCCCGAGCGGCGTGACCACGGTCAACTGCCACGACAACCTGGGCTTCACCATCACGCCCGAGGCCGGCTACCGGGTCGCCAACGTGTGGGTCGACGGCGAGCCGATGGGCGCCGTGACCGGCTACACCCTCGCCGACGTCACCGCCAACCACAGGATCTGGGCCAACTTCGACCGCAGCGCTCCTGCCATCCTCGCCGCCCGCATCCGTGAAGACGCGTCTCTGGTGCGATGAGGGAGTCGAGCGCCTCATCGAGCACGGGCTCCTCGCACCACTCGCGCCGGCAGCTGCGGCCGCGATCGACCTCGACACTCGGTCGAGGGCTTACGTCGCCGACGCTGAGCATTGGGTGAAATCCCCGTTTGCGTCGGTCCGTCTGACGATTCCCACCCAGATCAGCCGCCTTCGCGGCTGGGCCCATCGCGTTGAGGCCCCACTAACCGCCTGAGCGCCACCGCGCTGTGGGTTCACGGCCGCTAACGGCACAATCGTTGCCCTTACCCAAGTTGGGACTCCCGCCTCCTAGGTCGTCGGACTACATCCGATGACGCCGCTCGGGCCGGGTCCGCGTTCGGATGGTTCGGCCGCCGCCCATCTCGCCGGGTGCGTCTGAACCAGCGCACACACCACCGGGAACCGCATCCATGACGTCGCCCTCCGCAACGCACGCTTCGCGCAGACACGCGCGTCTCCCCGGTCTTCAGTCCAGCCACGATCTCCCCCCGACCTCCGGACGCGCCGCGGCGTCCTGGTGCGGTGGGGATAGCCCCATCCCCAACCCCTCATCGCACGGGAGAGATCCGATGCCTACGCGTACGCACCTCCGGAGGGCGCGCGCGATCGCCATCGCGATGGCCGCCATCCTCGCCAGCGTCCTGTTCTCGGCGAGCGCCTTCGCCCAATCGAGCGGGGACTACCGGTCCGCGGCCAGCGGCAACTGGAACGCAACGTCCACCTGGGAGACCTTCAACGGTACGGCCTGGGTCGCGGCGGGCTCGACGCCGACCAGTACCAACGGCGTCATCACGGTCCAGAGCCCCCATACCGTCACCGTCACGGGCGCCGTGACGGTGGACCAGGTGGTGATCAGCTCCGGGGGCCAGATCACGCTCGCCAGCGGCATCACGCTGACGATCAACAACGGCACCGGCACGGATCTCTCGGTGAACGGGACTTTCCGCAACGAAGGCGGCACGCTCACCAACAGCAGCGGCACGATCGCCTTCAACGCTGGCGGCAAGTACCAGCACGCTCGGGACGGCGGGAACATCCCCACCGCCACCTGGGCCGCCACCTCGACCTGCGAGGTGCTGGGCGTAACGGCCGCCCTGCCGACGGCCACCAGTTTCGCCCAGCCGTTCGGCAACTTCACCTGGAACTGCCCGGGCCAGGGCTCCTCGGCCACCACGTTCAACCTCGGTGGGAATCTCACCTCGGTCGCCGGTGACTTCACGCTGGGCAGCACCGGCGCTTCCGGCATCCTGAATGCCGGCAGTGGCAACAACTTCATCCTCACCATCGGCGGCAGCCTGGTGCTCCAGGCCGGGACGTTCAACTGGACGACCGGCGGCAACAACACTCAGACGCTGAATCTGGCCGGAGACTGGAACCAGACCGGGGGCACGTTCCAGGACACCGGACCCGCGGTGACCGTGAACTTCACCGGGAGCGGGAGGTCGTTCACCCAGTCGGGCGGCACGCTCACCACGACCAACATGATCTTCGCCGTGCCCTCGGGCGCGTCGCTGACGCTGAACAACGGCCTCTCCGTCGCCACCACGCGCACCTTCACGGTCGGCGGCACGCTCAACTGCGGCAACAACACGGTCGCCGGGGCGGGCACGTTCACGCTCAGCCCGGGCGGGACGCTGGGGATCGGCTCGACGGTGGGCATCACCACGTCCGGCGCCACCGGCAACATCCAGACGACGACGCGCACCTTCGACGCCGGCGCCACCTACACGTACAACAACCCCGGCGCCGGCCAGTTCACCGGTAGCGGCCTGCCGGCGACGGTGACCGGCCTGGCCCTCAACAACGCGGGCGGCCTGACGCTCAGCCGGTCCGGGATCACCGCCGTCTCCACCACGCTCACCTTCACCAGCGGCAAGCTGACGGTCGGCTCCGGCAACACGCTGGCGCTCGCTTCGGCCAACGCCACCGGTGCCTCGACCTCGACCGGTTGGGCGATCGGCGCCGTGCGCCGGACCTTCCCCTCGGGGACCTCGACCCGCACCTTCGATATCGGGGACGCGACCCGCTACACGCCGGTGACGATGGCGATGTCGGGGCTGTCGGCGCAGTCGGACATCACGGCGACGACCAGCACGCCCGACCATCCGAACCTCGGCAGCTCGTCGCTCGAACCGTCCAAGTCCGCGAACCGCTGGTGGACGCTGACACCCACCGGGTCGCCCACCTTCACCAACTACAGCGCCACGTTCAACTTCGACGCCGGCGATCTCGATGGCGCGGCGGCCCCGCTCAACTTCGTCGTCGGGCGCTTCGCCAGCTCGGCCTGGACCGTGCCGACCGTCGGCGCGCGGACCGCGACCAGCACACAGGCGACCGGGCTCACGGGATTCGGCGACTTCGCGGTGGCCGAGCTGCTCGTGCACACGATCACCGCGACGGCGGGAGCGAACGGGGCCATCTCGCCCAGCGGCGCGGTGAGCGTCCCGCACCAGACCAACCAGACCTTCTCGATCACCCCTGACGCCTGCAATCAGATCCAGGACGTCCTGGTCGACGGCGTCTCGGTCGGCGCGGTCTCCAGCTACACCTTCTCCAACGTCACCACCGACCACACCATCGCCGCCAGCTTCGTCCCCGGGAACCAAATCAGCGCGTCGGCCGGCGCCAAC
>VBPB01000406.1:644-2295 GCA_005893365.1 Candidatus Eiseniibacteriota bacterium | reverse complement strand
GAGGCGCATGGATGGCCATGCTCCACGGCTCGGCCGACCTCGTCTACGACCATCAGGGCGGAGATCGCGGCGACGAGAAGGTCTTCAGCGACAACCTGGGCATGGGGATGGCCCAGCGATCCCTTGGGCCGGGCACGCTCGGGCTTCGCGCCATGCTCTCGCTCGAACCGGCCACGATCGGCAAGGACGGTTACCCGCTGCTGCTCCAAACCGGCGAGACCGCGAACGGCCTTGCTCCTTTGATCGACCGTCAGCATCCGCACGACCTGTTCATGGAGCTGGCGGGCTCGTACCGCGTATCGAGCGGCAATCGCTCACTCTTCGTCTATGGCGGACTGCCCGGGGAGCCCGCTCTGGGACCCCCTGCCTTCATGCACCGGTTCTCCGGCGTCAACATTCCGGCGGCACCGATCACCCACCACTGGCTCGACTCGACACACATCACCTTCGGCGTCCTGACGGCGGGCGCCGTCATGGACCGCGTCAAGGTCGAGGCCTCGGCCTTCCGCGGGCGCGAACCCGATCAGGACCGCTGGAACATCGAGTCGCCAAAGCTCGACTCGCACTCCTTCCGCCTCTCGGTCAACCCGACGGACCGTTGGGCGCTGCAGGTGAGCTACGGCCGCCTCCACAGCCCGGAGCAACTCGAGCCCGATGTCCATCAGGATCGCACCACGGCGTCCGCGATCTACGACGGTACCTTCGGCGACGCCGGTCGCTGGGAGGGAATGGTGGCCTGGGGCCGCAATCGGAACCGCCCCGGCCATCTGCTCGACGCCTTCACGGCCGAGGCAGCGGCGACGCTCGGAGACCGGCACGTTCTCTTCGCGCGGGCTGAGCAGGTCGGGAAAGACGAACTATTCCTCGCACCTGAACCTCGCACCGGGCGGGTGTTCCATGTGGGCGAGCTGACGGCCGGATATCGGTACGATTTCCGGAGGCGAGGGCATGTGGGCACCGGAATCGGCGCGGCGGGCACTCTCTCGCGGGTGCCACGCACGCTGCGCGACGTCTACGGCAACTTGCCGGCGTCCATTCTCGTGTTCCTCCACGCCGCGCTCCACTAGAGCATGCGGTCAGGCGAGCTTGCCCGGAGGCCCGTCCACATCCGCAGGCCCATGACTCGGTCGACGCCCGACCGGTTCCGGATCCCGGCGCTCGGATGCTACGCGTCGGCGGTGCGCGGTTTCGCGCCGATGAAGGCCAGCCACAACACGACGATGAACTCTCCGAAGTAGAGCGGCATCGCCAGCCTGCGGACCGCGCCGACGGTCTCGGGGAATGCGATTCCAGCGACGCATGTGATCACGTAGGCAATCCCCGTGATGATGAGCAGCACGCCGAGGAACTTGGGCAGGAAGCCAGACTTGATCGTCAATGCCGCGAATGGAAACAGCCACAGACCCCACATCGCCGTCAGCATCTCGCCCTGCTTTCCGGCCAGACTGAGAGATGCGTACGACAGCGCCTCCAGCTGGGGTCGGCTGAAGACGGACAATGAATCTCCACCGCCCAAGAGCACGAGCGGCGCGGCATTCAACACGAAGCCCGCGAACTGCGCGGCGATGCCGGTTCCAACCAGCGCAACCATGGCGCGTGTCTGGTTCGGATCGACTTCTTTGAACAGGCGGTAGAGCGCGAGCACGACCAG
>VBPB01000406.1:0-539 GCA_005893365.1 Candidatus Eiseniibacteriota bacterium | reverse complement strand
ATAGAAGTAACCGAGCATCGCCAGGATGGACATCGCGAGATAGAGGAGCCCGGCTTGTCTGGCGCTGCGTCTGATTTCGGTCGCTGATGGCATGGAATGGCCTCCTCGCGTGTAGGTGTGCTGCCACTACGCCGTTGCCACGCTCTTTGTTTCAGGACGCCACGTCGCACACCGACCACACGCATCACCTGGTCCGTAGGTGGCGCGACGGTTCGTTTCACAGTAGTGTCGGGACACCGCATCTGACGTCAGACCGTCGGCACCGAATCGGAGGATGACCCATGGGCCGCCGCCTTCTCAACCATCTCCGGATCCTTGCGCTGATCGCCGCGCTCGCGCCCGTTCACGCCTGCAAGGAGAGGGAGCAGCTCGAGAAGGAAGCGCCCGCGCTCGCGCACGCGGACTTCAAGGTCGATCGGATCGCCATCGCAGGCGTCGTTTCCGACGTAGCCGCCCTCGGTGACTCCGCCGAGAGTCGCGAGGGCTGGTCATTGCTGATCGGGGATCACCTGGGCCGGGAGCGTTTCGGCAAGCTCCCT
>VBPB01000048.1 GCA_005893365.1 Candidatus Eiseniibacteriota bacterium | reverse complement strand
CGGGCACTTGTCCACGCCATCGCAGACGCCGTCCCCGTCGGAGTCGGTGGGGCAGCCCTTGGCGTCCACCTTGCAGCCGAGGGGGGTGGCCGGGCACGTGTCGAGCCAGTCGCGCACGCCGTCCAGGTCGCTGTCGTGCGGCTTGCCGCCCCAGAGGTACTGGAGGCCGGCGGTCACCGAGAAGTCGTTGCTGAACTCGTGGGCGCCCCGATCGCGGAAGAACAGGTCGGTCACCTGGGTGCGCACGTAGAGGCGCTGGTTGCCCGCCACGTCGAAGAGCATGCCGATCCCGGCTTCGCCGGAGCCGCGCTTGAGCTGGTCCGGCGGGTGTCCGGTGGACGAGCTGCGCGTGACGCCGCCCCCCGCGAGGAGGAACGGGACCGCCCGGCCCTCGGGCGAGCGCAGGTTCAGGCGCAGGTCGAGGGAGGCCCCGAGCAGGGTGTGGTCCTGCTTCGGCACGGTGTCGGCCTTGGAGCGGGCGTAATAGACCTGCCCCTCGAGCACGAGCCACGGTTGAGTGCGCCAGCCCACCCGGCCGGAGACGCCCGGGCCGGCCTGCATGTGCGCGCGGGTGTCGTAATGGTTCCAGCCGACCTGGCCCGAGAACTCGAACGGCCGGCCCATGATCTGGGCGGCCGCCGGGCTGGCCAGCATGAGGCCGAGGAAGATCAGCGACAGCCTGTGGCGGATCATTCGGATGCGACCTCCTCGAGCCTCGGGCGCGCGGGAGGTCGATCCCCCGTGCACGAGGCGCGTCCCCCGAGATGGCGCGTGGCTGGACGACCCTATAAGCGTCGGTGTGAAGGCAAAGAGGCGGTAAGTGCTACCATCGCGCCCCATCCGAGGTCAACGAGGTCCAGCCTGGCCGTTGGGGAGCCCGCACCACATGGATCCTATGGAGCGCGAAGCGCTGATCGCCCGCTATGCGGCGGGCTACGACGAAGTCGCCAAGGCCCTGGAGGGCTTCCCGGCCTCCGGGATGACCGCGCACCCCATCGCCGGCAAGTGGAGTGCTCACCAGATCGTCCACCACCTGGCCGACAGCGAGAGCACGTCGGCCCAGCGCCTGCGGCGGCTCCTGGCCGACGAGCACCCGATGATCCAGGGCTACGACCAGGAGCGCTGGGCTGACGCCCTGCGCTACGAGCAACGCGACCTTGGGCCGGCCCTTGACGCCTTCCGGGCGGCCCGGGCCACCACGCTCCAGCTGTTTCCGGGCATGACCGAGGCCGACTGGACGCGGCCGGGCTGGCACACCGAGAGCGGTCCGTACACGGCCGAGACCTGGCTCGCCATCTACGCCGCCCACGCCCACGGCCACGCCGACCAGATCCGCCGTCTGAAGGCCGCGCTGGCCAAGTAAGCCGGCCGCGGCGCGAGACCCCATGCTCTGGCGGTGCCGGGACCGCGTGTTCGACCTCACCGGGCGCACGCTGGTCATGGGCATCGTCAACATCACGCCCGACTCGTTCTCGGACGGCGGCCGCTTCTTCGCCCCCGAGGCCGCCCTGGCCCACGCCCGCCGTCTGGTGGCCGAGGGGGCCGATCTGCTGGACCTGGGCGCCGAGAGCACCCGTCCGGGCTCGCAGCCGGTGCCAGATGACGAGCAATGGCGGCGGCTGGCCCCGGTGCTCGCGGGGCTGGCCGGTGAGACCCCGGCCTGCCTCTCGGTGGACACCGCGAGCGCCGCGGTCGCCGAGCGGGCGCTGGCAGCCGGGGCGCAGATCGTCAACGACGTGACCGCCCTGGGCGACCCGGGGATGGCGGGCCTCGTGGCCGGCAGAGGGGCCGGGCTCGTCCTGATGCACATGCGGGGCACCCCGGCCGACATGCAACACGATCCGCGCTACCAGGACGCGGCCTCTGAGGTGGCGGCCCGCCTGGCCGAGCGGCTCGAGGCGGCACGGGCCGCCGGCATCGCGGACGAGCGGGTCGCCCTCGACCCGGGCATCGGCTTCGGCAAGGCGGTCCGGCACAGCCTGGAACTGGTCGCGCGGCTCGAAGCGCTGGCCGCCCTCGGCCGGCCGGTCCTGATCGGGGTCTCGCGCAAGAGCTTCATCGGTCAGGTGCTCGACCTGCCGGTCGGCGAGCGCCTGGAAGGGAGCCTGGCCGCCACCGCGGTCGCGGTCTTCAACGGCGCCCGCATCGTGCGCACGCACGCCGTGGCCGCCACCGTGCGCGCGGTGCGGGTCGCCGAGGCGCTGCGGGGGGCGCGGGACCACGGCGACCGTGTGAAATCGCCGTCTCCGTAGGCGGGCTGCGGCGCATCTGATAGATTCGGTGCGCGCCGCGCGCCACACGCGGCGACCTCAGCCGGAGCCCGACCTATGAACCCAGTCCATACCCTGTGGTTCCTCGACCTCATCGACATCTTCCTGGTCGCGGTGCTCTTCTATCGCCTGCTCATCCTGGTCAAGGGCACCCGCTCGGCGCAGATGTACGTGGGGCTCCTGGTCATCGTGGTCGTGGCGCTCGCCGCGCGCGAGCTCGACCTGATCGCCATCCGCTGGATCGCCGAGAGCCTCAAGACCGTCTGGCTCATCGCCTTCGTCATCCTGTTCCAGCCCGAGCTGCGCCACGCGCTCGCCCAGTTCGGCCGCACGCGGTACTTCAGCTCGTTCCTGCGCGGCGACAACTACGGCGTGCTGGGCGAGGTGGTGCGCGCGGTCGAAGCGCTGGCGCGCGACCGCCACGGGGCGCTGATCGTGATGGAACGCCACGTGGGCCTGCGCAACTTCGTCGAGACCGGCACGCGGCTCGACGCCAAGGTCTCGGCGCAGCTTCTGATCACGCTCTTCAGCCCCGGCTCGCCGCTCCACGATGGCGCCCTGATCCTGCGCGAGGAGACGGCGTTGGCGGCCTCGTGCATCCTGCCGCTCTCGGCCAACCCGCGCACGGCGCTGGCGCTCGGCACGCGGCATCGTGCCGCCCTCGGCCTGTCCGAGGAGAGCGATGCCGCCATCGTGGTGGCGAGCGAGGAGACCGGGAGCATCTCGGTCGCCTACCGCGGCGTGCTCAAGCAGCGGCTCAACGAGGGCGAACTGCGCTCGGAGCTGTCGCGCATCTTCCGCATCCGGCCGCAGGAGGAAGAGGAGGCGCCCGCCGCCCAGCCGCCCGCCGAGTCGGTGGAGAAGGCCGCCGGCTGATGGGCCGCTCGTGACCCCGCGCCTTCCGGAGCTGGCGAGCGCGCGCCCGCTCGCCGACGGGCTCTACGGCGACCTGGTCTGGAGCCGGCCCGGCCTCTTCACGCGTGAGCTGCGCCTCGAGTCGGGCAGCGAGCTGCTCGCCCTGCTGCGCTGGGAGAAGCTCTTCAGCTTCGAGGCGGTGGGCGAGTCGGCCGACGGCCGCTGGATCTTCGGGCGGCGCCACGCCGCCTCGCTGCTGGGGACGGTGGTGGTGCGCGAGGCGGACAGCCAGGCCGAGGTCGCCACCTTCACCCGCCACTGGCGCGGCACCGGCACGCTGCGCTTCGCCTCCGGCACCGAGTTCACGTGGGGGCGCAGCGGCTTCTGGCGGCCGACCCACGTCTGGTCCACGCCGATGCAGCCGCGCCTGGTCGCCTTCCAGAGGAGCTACGGCTTGCGGCGCCACTACCTGATGGAGGTGGACTCGGTCGCACGTGGGGTCGCCGAGCTGCCGGTGCTCGTGCTCCTCGGCGGCTACCTCATGGTGCTGCTGGCGCGGCGGGGGCACGCGCACTAGCCAACTCCGATTGCTCCAAGCTCAGGGAAAAGCCTGAGCGCCACCGGGTCGCTCACCATCTACTGTGGGAGACGCGGCGAGGCGCGGAGCACCGCTCGGAGGCGCCCGTGACGCGTGTAGGATTTACAGTGGCGCTGGAAGTTTTACCTGCGAATCGTTGGGCCTCCACTCCTTGCGCGAGGATCCGACTGCAGTAAGCGCGGGTCGCACCGGGCATACATTGTGCTCGGCACTCCCTGAGTCCGGTTTCGCACCCGGCCGCAGGCGGTGGCCCATGAAAGTCTGTTTCATTCGTTCCCCCAAGCAGCGCAGCGCCGTCCTGACGGATCTGATGGGGAGGCTCTCGCGGCGGGGACTCACGGTGAGCGAGTGGATCCCCGACCGATCGGTCCAGGATCTGGATTTGGTGCCGCGGTACGACCTGTACGTCCTCAAGTCGCGCACGCCGCTCGCGGTCAGCCTCGCAGGGGTGCTGCATCATCGCGGCGCCCGGCTGCTCAACCCCTATCCCTCCTGCGTGCGGCTGCTCGACAAGTGTGTGGTCACGGCGGTCCTGCGCGACGCCGGCATCCCGGCCCCGCGCTCGTGGGCGACCATGGACCCATCGCTGTGCATGCCGATCGCGACCGCGGACCCACGGCCGCTGGTGGTCAAGCCGTACAACGGCATCCACAGCCGCTCGATCACCGTGGCCCGCGCCGCCCAGGACCTGGCGCGCCCGCCGGCCGGAGGCGAACCGGTACTGGTCCAGGAGTTCGTGGACGGGTGCACCGAGCGCTTGAAGATCCATTGCGTGGGCGAGCGGGTGTTCGCGACCCGCAAGCCCTTCTCGCTGGGCGGGACCCACACGCCGGGCCGCCCGACCAAGATCAGTGACCAGGTGCGGGCCATGGCCGTGGCCTGTGGCCGGCTGCTGGGGCTCGGGCTCTTCGGGATGGACGTCCTCGAGTCCGCCGACGGCCCGGTGGTGGTCGACGTGAATTCCTTCCCGGGCTACCGCGGCGTCCCCGGCGCCGCCCAGGCGGTGGCCGAGTACATCGAGGGAATCGCCCGCGACCGCGTCACCCTGCCGCTCGACACCGGCCGGATCGAGGCCCAGCACCGTTCATGAGGCGACCGAATCGCCCCAACCCTGCACTGGTCGCCCTGGTGGCCGAGGGCTTCTTCATGCGCCTCGGGTTCGGCATCATCACCTTCGCGCTGCCGCTCTACGCGCGGCACCTGGGACTGAGCCTCGCCGAGACCGGCGCGCTGATCGCGGTCACCGGGGTCGCCAAGGTGGCGCTCAAGCCGGTGACGGGCTGGCTCGCCGACCGCGTGGGCGCCAAGCGGGGGCTGGTGGCGGCCCTCGGGCTGCACAGCCTGGTGTCGTTCCTGCTCGCCTTCGCCGGAGCCCCCTGGCAGCTCTACTCGATCCGCAGCATCCACGGCCTCTCCACCTCGCTGCGGGATCCGGCGGTGAACGCGCTGATCGCCGAGAACGGCGACGAGAAGGCGATGGGCTCGGCGTTCGCCTGGTACTTCACCGCCAAGTCGCTGGCGAGTTCGCTCGGCAAGGCGATGGCGGGGCTGCTGCTCACGCTGACGGCGTCCGACTTCCGTGCGGTGTTCCTGATCACCTGGGTCATCTCGAGCCTGACGCTCCCGGCCGTGATCCTCTTCGTGCCCGGCGCCCGCCGGGGGCAGGCGGCGCGCGCGGACCGGACCGCGCTCGCGGACGGGTCCGCGCCGCCGAGCCCCGCCGAGGGGCGCTCCGTCCGCGCGCGCGTCACCTCGGTGGTCGGCCTCGGCTTCCTGATCAGCGTCACCGGCTCGCTGATCGACCGCTTCTATCCGGTGCTGGCGACCGAATACGCCCACATGACCGAGGCGCAGGCGGGGGCGGTCTACCTGGGCGGGGCGCTCATGGCCCTGCTGGCGGGCCCGCTGTTCGGATGGGCCTCCGACCGCTGGGGCCGGGGACCCACGGTGGTGGCGCGGACCACGGCGAACGCCACCTCGTCGCTGATCTACCTGCTGGCCCCGAACGCCGCCGGCTTCACCGCCGGCAAGCTCCTGGACGAGGGCGGGCGCGCGGGTTTCCGCCCCGCCTGGGGCGCGGTGAAGGCCGACATCTCGGGCCTGCGCACGAGCCAGCGCGCGCAGCTCATGGGGGTGATGGACGTGGGCGACGACGCGGGCGACGTGGTCGGCCCGATCGCCGGGGGTCTGCTGTGGGACGCGTGGGGCATCGCCGGGCTGATGGGCGCGCGCATCGCGCTCGCGTGCGCGACCGAGCTCTACGCGGCAGCGGTCATCCCGCGCGGGCGCGAGCCCGGCCGTGCGGCGGCGGATGCCCGATCGGCCGTGGGGGGGTTGCCTGATGGATGAGATCCGGGTTTTCTCCGCGCCTTTCCCGGGCCGATCGGCATCAAAATTCTTTATCCGCTCGCCGGGAGTCACCGCCATGCATCGATCGCATCCCAGGTCCCTGCTGATGATGACGCTGTCCGCCCTGCTCCTCACGGCCGCCGAGGGGCGCGCGCAAACCAGCGCCCTGCAGATCCCGCCGGCCACCCGCCCGCCCGAGCTGGCTTCGGCCGACGCGCCTTGGCCCCGGAGCGGGATCGGCGGCGCGGTCACCAGCTTCCTGCAGCGCAGCCCGCACGACGGGATGCCGTGCAGCCGCACGACCAGCGCTTCGCTGTCGTTCGACAACGACAACCTCTACGTGATCTTCCGCTGCGAGGAGGCGCCCGGGCGCGTGCGCGCCCGCCTGGCGCCGCGCGAGGCGATCGCCACCGACGACCAGGTCATCGTCTACCTCGACACCTTCCATGACGGCCAACGGGCCTACTACTTCGCCTGCAATCCGCTGGGGGTGCAACTCGACGGGGTGCTGCGCGAGGGCAGCGACGCCGACGACACCTTCGACACGCTCTGGTACTCGGAGGGCCGGCTCACCCCGTACGGGTATGCCGTGCGCATGGTGATCCCGTTCCGAAGCCTGCGCTTCCCGCGTGCGCCCCAGCAGACCTGGGGCCTAGCGGTGGGTCGGATCCTCCAGCAGGCGAACGAGGAGGCCTACTGGCCGCCGCTGAGCAAGCGGGTGCAGAGCTTCATCCCACGGTTCGCCGCGGCGACCGGCATCGCCGACGTCTCGCCCTCGTGGAACGTGCAGCTCATCCCGCACGCCGTCTCGACCGGGGCCCGATTCCTGGACACGCGGGACCCGGTGCCGGACTTCGACCGCCGCTTCGAGACGCGCGGCGGGCTCGACCCCAAGATCGTGCTGCGCGACGCGTTCACGCTCGACGCCGCGCTCAATCCCGATTTCAGCCAGGTCGAGTCGGACGAACCGCAGGTCACCATCAACCAGCGCTACGAGGTGTTCTTCCCGGAGCGCCGGCCGTTCTTCATCGAGAACGCGAGCTACTTCCAGACGCCGACCAACCTGTTCTTCTCGCGGCGGATCGTCGATCCGCAATTCGGCGCGCGCTTCACCGGCAAGGCGGGCGGCTGGGTGATGGGCGGGCTGGTGGCCGACGACCGGGCGCCGGGCCAGCTGCTCGCCGGCGACGATCCCTGGCGCGGCCGGCGCGCCACCGACGGGGTGCTGAGCCTCGAGCGCGGCTTCGGCAAGGGCTCGTACCTGGGCCTGCTCGGCACCAGCCGGGAGTTCGGCTCGGGCTTCAACCGGGTGGTGTCGCTCCACGGCAGCCTGCGCGTGGGGCCCCACTGGTCGTTCACCGGGCAGGCGATGCAGACGGTGACGCAGCCACGCAGCGGCCCGGAGTACCAGGGGACGGGCGCCGTGCTCGACGCCAAGCGCGACGGCCGCGGCTTCAACTACGAGGGCATGTACACCGATCTGGGGCCGCGCTTCCGGCCC
>VBPB01000047.1:12991-18688 GCA_005893365.1 Candidatus Eiseniibacteriota bacterium | reverse complement strand
CCCGCCGGGGTTGCGCTGGGCGTACAAGGACAGCGACGCGATTCTAATGGGCTGGGTACTCGGCCGCGCCACCGGACACACGGTCGCCGAGCAGCTCGAGCAGGGGATCTGGCGGCCGATGGGGGCCGAGTACGACGCGAGCTGGGACCTGGACCACGCGAACGGACACGAGAACACCGCCTCCGGCCTGAACGCGACCGCGCGTGACCTGGCCCGGCTCGGCCGCCTGGTGCTCCAAGGCGGCGCGCGCGAGGGCGCCCAGATCCTGCCGCGCGACTGGGTCGCCGCCTCGACGACGCTGGACCGTTCGCGGACCGAGCCCGAGGTGTCGACCTGGTGGCGGATGCAGCACCAGCACTACTGGTGGATCCCGATGCAGAACTGGGACGCCGAGGGCGACTGCTTCGCCGACGGCTCGCGGGGCCAGCGCATCTACCTCCATCCCCGCTCGCCTCGCCAACGAGAGCGCCCAGGACTTCCCGTTCCGCAAGCTGGTCCACGTCCTCCTGGGAGAGCCCTATCAGTATCCGGTCGGGATCCCGGGCCGGCTGATGGCCGCGGCCACGGGCGGGGCGGCCCCGGACTCGGTGCGGCGGCTCTATCGGGACTTGTGCGAGCGGGCCGCGGCCGACCCCTCGGGACTGGCCATCACCGAGTCGGGGATGCTCGCCGTCGGCCAGCGGCTGCTCGGGAAGCCCGGGACGGCGGCGGCGGGGGTGGCCGTCCTTGAGCTGGCCGTGGAGCGTGCCCCGGCCTCGTACCGGGCGCACGAGGCGCTGGGGGCCGCCTACGAGCAGGTCGGCCCCAAGGACCGCGCAACTGCCGAGTATCGCGAGGCGTTACGGCTGTCGCCCCACCTCGCCCGATCGGCGGCGAAGCGGCTCGGGACCGCCGTCGCGCCCTGATCCGTCCGGCCCCGGCCCCGCCTCGCTCGCGCCTCCTTCGGGGGCCGGCGGGACGGCGGCCCCCCCCGGCCCCCTAGGGCCAGGCCGCGAAATCAGGTAGATACCCCAAGGAAAGGTCGACCCGTCAGCCTCAAGATGGCAGGGCCCGCGGTGGGTGGATGTCGCCCCCCTCCGCGGCCCGTCCGATCGGCGCCATGGCCAGGGCGTGAGTCCCGAACTTCACGCTAGGCGAGCAAATGGTGACTCGATTACGATTAAGCCGACGTGATACGAACCGCCGGAAAGGCAACCCCGGCGCCGCTCCTCGGAAGGGAGGGTTTCCGCGCGTGACTCTCAGCGAGCTGGAAGAACGGTCGCAGCCGAACCTCGACTCGGCCGGTGCCGCACTGATGCGGGAACTCGTCACCCACCTGGCCCAGCACCGCACCGCCCTGCGTGAGGAATGGGTCGACCGCATCACCGATGCGCACCTCCTCGGCGCCATGACCCGCGAGGAGATCTTCGCCGAAGCCACCTCCGTCTACGACACCTACGTCGAGGCCCTGGAGACGCGCACCCTCGAAGCGCTCGAGGCGTACGCGCAGAATCTCTCGGAGCGCATCATCCCAAGGGGGGTCGAGACCCACGAGGTGGTCGGCATCGTGCTGCTGCTGCGCGACGTGCTGGCCCGGTCGCTGTTCGCCAAGTATCACGGCGATACCTCGATCCTGAACCGCGTGTTCGACGTCTACGAGCCGGCGGCCAACTCGATCGCCATCACGGTGGCGGTGGGATTCGTCCGCGAGCGCGAGCGCGTGATCCGGGAGCAGCAGGAGGCGATCCGCGAGCTGTCCACGCCGGTGCTCCAGGTGCGCGAGCGGCTGCTCATCCTTCCCATGATCGGGCTGCTCGATCCGCACCGGGCGCGGCAGCTGATGGAACAGCTGCTGCGGGCGATCCGCGCGAACCGCGCCAAGGTGGTGGTGCTCGACATCACCGGCGTGGCGGTGATGGATGCCAGCGTGGCGAATCACATGATCCTCACGGTCGACTCGGCCCGGCTGCTGGGGGCGCGCGTCATCGTCACCGGGCTCTCCCCCGAGATCGCGCAGACCCTGGTCAACATCGGCGTGGACCTGAGCAAGATGAACACCGTGGGCGACCTCCAGGGCGGCATCGAGGAGGCCGAACGGCTGCTCGGGTACAAGGTGGTTCCGACCGCCGAGCCACCCCCCGCAGCCATGGCATTGTAGTCAGAGGTCACACGGCAACTGATCCCGGCGACCGGGAGGCAGCGTGCAAGTCCCGATCCTGAAGCAGGGGCCGTACCTGATCGCCACGATCCAGGCGGCCCTGACCGACAGTGACATCGTCCAGCTGCGTGACGCGCTGGTGGACCAGGTGGTGCGCCATCGCGCCCGCGGGGTCATCATCGACGTCACCGCGCTCGACGTGATGGATTCGTTCGCCACCGGCACCCTCCGCGACATCGCCCAGATGGTCCGGCTGCGGGGCGCCGAGACCGTGATCGTCGGCATCCAGCCCGACGTCGCGCTGGCCATGGTGCAGATGGGCCTGGTCCTGGAAGGGGTGACGACCACCCTCGACCTGGAGGAGTCCCTGGCCTACTTCCAGCACAAGCACAACGTCCTGGGCCGGTCATGAATCCCGCGGGCGAGGCCACGGACCTGAGCGTGGCGATCCAGAACGAGACCGACATCGTCACCGCGCGCATGCGCGGCCGGGCGCTGGCGTTGCAGATCGGATTCTCCCCGGCGCAGGCGACGCTGCTCGCCACGGCCATCTCGGAGTTGGCGCGGAATATCCTGCTCTATGCCCAGCGCGGCGAGGTGGTGCTGTCCGTCCTGGAGAACTCGCATCAGGCCGGCGTCAGCGTGGTGGCGAGGGACGTGGGCCCCGGGATCGCGGACCTGTCGCGGGCCCTCGAGGACGGGTACTCCACCTCGGGGAGGCTCGGCCTGGGTCTTCCCGGGGTGCGACGGCTGGCCGACAGCTTCGAGATCCGTTCCTCGCCCGAGGGCGGGACCATCGTCGTGGTGAAGATGTGGTGCCCGTAGACGTGGTGGCGTTGTTGTGGGCGTGCGCATCCCGCCCGCTGGATCCCGAGCACGGTATGGGCGACGGGGGACTCGTGCTGATGCGGCCCGAGGGCACCTTCCTCGCGGTCGTGGATGGCATCGGACACGGCGGGCCGGCCGAGGCGGCGGCGCGGGCGGCCCTCGAGCTGCTCCGGCAACTCGCGGGCCCCGACCTGTCCGGCACGCTGATCCGCTGTCACGATGCGCTCAAGGCGACGCGCGGCGCGACGATGGGCCTGGCCTGGGTGAACCGCGTGACCGCGACGCTCAGCTGGCTCGGGGTCGGGAACGTCTCCGGCGTGCTGCACCCGAACGGGTCCAAGCGCCGCGCGTCCGCGCCGTACATGCCGCAGTTCGGCGGCGTGGTCGGGCGCCGCCTCCGGCCCCTCGAGCCGTCCACCGTCCCTATCGAGCCGGGGGACACCATCGTGCTCGCCACCGACGGGTTGCGGCGGGCGGTCCTCGGGGACGCCCCGCCCGCGCGCTGGTCCGAGTCCGCGTTCGCCGAGCGCCTGGTGGAGACGCACGCGAACGGCCAGGACGACGCCTACGTGCTGGTGGCGCGCGTCGCGGAGGACGCATGATCGGCCGGGACATGACGGACCTCCAGCAGAGAGTCAGCGCCGCGTTCCACCGCCATCTGCGCGAGGCGAGCGAGGACTCGCTGCACGAGGCCTATGCGTTCGGCCGGGCCGCGCTCGATTCGGGACTCGGCGTGATCGACCTGGCGATGCTGCTGTCGCGGGCCGCCCGGCCGCCGGACGGCGCCGATCCGGCCCGCGCGGCGGAGACCGCGGCGCGGGTCGAGAGCTTCCTGCTGGAGTGCCTGGCCCCGTTCGAGATGGCGCACCGCGGCGTCCGGGAGGCCAACGCCGCCTTGCGCGAGCTCGACGAGCGGCGCGAGGCGGAGGCGCGGCGTCTGGCCTACGAGCTCCACGATCAGGCCGGCGAGCTCCTGCCCACGCTGGGCTTCCTGATCGACGGCCTGCGCGCAGAGGCCACGCCCGAGTCCGCGCAGAGGCTGGACCGGGCGCGGGGCATGGTGGACGAACTCGCCCAGCGCCTGCGCCGGCTCTCGCACGAGCTGCGTCCGCTCATGCTCGACGACCTGGGACTCGAGCCGTCGCTCCACTTCCTGGCCGAGGGCGTCGCGGAGCGCTCCGGCCTCGAGGTGCGGGTGGAGGGCTCGGTGCAGGATCGGTTCGGGCCCGCCGTCGAGATCGCGGTCTATCGCGCGGTCCAGGAGGCGCTGCAGAACGTCGTGCGCCACGCGATGGCGAAGCGGGTGGTGGTGGTCCTGCGGCACCACGAGCACGAGCTGCGGTGCTCCGTCCGCGACGATGGGCGCGGCTTCCCGATCGGGATCAATGGCGCGCCCTGCCCGCCGAAAGGATTCGGCCTGGACGCGATGCGGGAGCGGCTGGCGAAGGTGGGCGGGACGATGGTGGCGGGCTCCCGTCCGTCGGGAGGGGCAGAGGTCACGATTCGCATTCCCCTGGAGGAACATCATGCGCGCGCGCTTGCTCATCGCCGATGATCACCGGATGTTCCGCGAAGGACTCATGGCGGTCCTGCGCGCGGTGCGGCTGGCGCGGCGGCTGCAGCCGGACCTGGCGCTGCTGGACATCACCATGCCGATGCTCAACGGGGTGGAGGCGACGCGGGAGGTGCGGCGCGCCGCCCCAAGGTGCCGGCCGGTCATCGTCTCGATGCACTGCGACACCGCCTACGTGGCGGAGGCGCTGCGCGCCGGGGCGCGGGGCTACGTGGTGAAGAGCCAGCCGGCCGCGGAGCTGGTGGCAGCACTGCGCCACGTGATGGGCGGAGAGGTCTATCTGCCGCCGAAGATCGCCCACGCGCTGCCGGACCTGCTCCAGGCGGTGGACGACCTGGGGGCGGATCCGCTCACGGCCCGCGAGCGGGAGGTGCTGCAGATGGTGGCCGAGGGGCGCACCACCAAGGAGATCGCCGCGGTGCTCGGGATCAGCTTCAAGACCGCCGAGTCGCACCGCACCCATCTCATGGCCAAGCTGGACATCCACGACACCGCCGGGCTGGTCCGCTACGCGGTGCGCCGGCGCATGATCGAGGTCTGAACCCGCGCGCGGGCGTCGCCGCGATGCCCGCGGTCATGCCGGACGTCTCCGCCCACCCTCGCGCCGAGCCCAGCGGGACGCCCACAAGGCATTGTGGCGTCGTCCGGTAGCCGCACCCTCCCGCGGCGCCCAAGCTCGGACTCAAGTCCCACTCAACCGCCTTCCGGCTCACTGATCGTGCCGACGGCGGGAGTTCCCCGGCGTCGGGCGCACATCGACCGATCGGAGGCGGCGCAGGTCGTGCCGGCCTGACGCGCACGGAACGGCGCTGCGGACGTGGAGCTGGCATTCCCCCGGGAGGAACCCCATGCGCGTGCGCTTGATCATCGCCGATGATCACCGGATGTTCCGCGAAGGGCTCGCCGCGGTCCTGCCGCGCGAGGAGTTCGAGGTGGTGGGACAGGTCGAGGACGGCCAGAGCGCGGTGCGGCTGGCGCGGCGGCTGCAGCCGGACCTGGCGCTGCTGGACATCACCATGCCGATGCTCAACGGGGTGGAGGCGACGCGGGAGGTGCGGCGCGCCGCCCCAAGGTGCCGGCCGGTCATCGTCTCGATGCACTGCGACACCGCCTACGTGGCGGAGGCGCTGCGCGCCGGGGCGCGGGGCTACGTGGTGAA
>VBPB01000047.1:5279-12893 GCA_005893365.1 Candidatus Eiseniibacteriota bacterium | reverse complement strand
CGGTGCTCGGGATCAGCTTCAAGACCGCCGAGTCGCACCGCACCCATCTCATGGCCAAGCTGGACATCCACGACACCGCCGGGCTGGTCCGCTACGCGGTGCGCCGGCGCATGATCGAGATCTGAGACCCTGGGGCGGGCGCCCCGGAGACGCCCGCCCGATCGGCCGCGCCCGCTCCGGATCCCCCGTGCGCACCGCCGCCCGTCGCGCCTCGCGCCGCACGCCCTCCGTCTTGCTCTCGCCACCGCCGCCGCTCCTCGCGACGTCTCGAACTGTCCGCGATGTGTCATGCGCTGGTCGGGAGAATCCCCGGCGCCCAATTGCGGGCTACGCCCGATAGAGCCGACCCGCCCACTTGGTTAGCGTTCGCCGTGCGGAGGAGTCCGAGGCGAGACCAGGCCGGCGACCGCGGTGGAGCGCGAACGACATGAGCATGGATCGAGATCGGGCACCGGTGATCATGGCGATCGAAGACCGCGCCCCGGCGGTCCCGCACACGCAGGTGGAGGTCGGCACCTCGGGCGAGATCGACGCCCGCCTCGTGGCCCACCTGCGCATCCAGGACGAGCCGGGGCCCGGCGGTCCGCGCGTCGAGCTGCGTGGCTGGCTGAGCCTGCCGGGCGTGAACGCGCGCCTGCGGATCCGTCCGTCCGAGGCCGGCGGTCAGGACGCCGCGCGCGAGCGGACCAAGCTGATCCCGCTGGTGGCGCCGGGGCGGACCGTCCCGGCCATGCCGGGACCCAATGCCTGGCACATCCCCGCCGATTCGCGGCTGGCCCTGCGCGCCTGCGACTTCGCCCGCCATCCCTTGACACCCGAGCGCGACGCCGGGCTCTGCCGGGAGGGCTCGTCCGACGCCGAGATCCCGGTGCAGCTCGCCGTGCGGCTCGCCGCGCGTCTCGAGGTGCGTCCCGACGCGCGCCCCTGGGTGGAGCCCCGCGGATTCGTCCTCAGCGCGCGCGGTGAGTTGACCCTGCTCAACGGCCTCCTGCTGCGGCTCAACTACTGGCCGGCGCACGGGGATGCGCACGGGGATGCGCGCGGGCCCGGGCGCGGCACGATCGAATGGCCGGTGGTGCCCACCGGGCGGAGGCTGCACGGGAGCGTCCGCGAGCTCCTGGGCCTCACGCCGGGGACCTGGCTCCTGATCCGGTTCCAGGATGCCCGCGGAGACGCGATCGATGACGAACGCATCGTCGGTCGCTGCGCCCTCCAATGATCCCGCTCGCGACACCTCCGACCCCGGGACCGCCGACCGCGCACGCCCGCGGGACCGCGACGTCCGCGCGGTGCCTGGGGCTGGCGCTGGCCGGACTCCAGCTGCTGGCGGCGCGCCCCGCGCCGGGGACCGACTGGTCGGCGGGCGCGGATCTGGGCTGGCGCGCGGCGCGGGTCGCCCGCGATCCGGCCGCGACCGCCTGGAATGCCAACCACGAGACGTTCGTCGCGCCCCGGATGCGGGTGAGCCTGGACGGGAACGACACGCGGCTGGTCGTCGCGGCGAGACAAGAGGCGTTCCTGCGCCGGTCGATCGACGGCCGGCCCCGCCTGACGCTGCCCCGCCTGGGCGCCGGTGTCGCGGATCTGAGGTGGGTGCGGACGGGTCCGCTCGGGTCGACGCGGGGGTACGGACGCTACGCCCGCTCGACCACGCCGCTCGATGTCGCCGCCCCGGTCACGAGCGTGCCGGGCGGGTATGCCACCTGGTCGACCGGCGCCCGGGTGGCGCTGGGGCCGCTCGAGGGGGCGGGCCGTTTCGACGGCTGGTCCTACCAGGATCCGCGGCTGGCGGACGCGCACGAGCTGGCGTGGGAGGCGACGGCGCGGCCGCTGCGTACCGCGCGCAGCGCGGGACTGGTCGGCTGGCGTCACCGCACGGTGGGCTCCGCGCACACGACCTTGCGCAGCGACCTCGTGGTCGCGGGCTTCCGTCGCGCGCTGGCGCCCGCGCTCGCCGCCCAGATCGAGGTCGGCGGCGCGGAGGCGGTGCTGGGATCGGCTCCGCCGCGGCGCGGCCCGGCACTGGTGGTCTCGCTCTCCGGCCCCGACGCCGACTCGGGCCCGGTGCAGGCGTCGTGCACGGTGGTCCCGGGGCTGCCGGTGGAGGTCACGGCGGCGGGCGAGCGGTCGCTCGGCGACGTGCGGTGGTCGGTTCGCTGGGAATCGCGCCTCGACGCCGAAGGCGGCTGGCGCCGCCCGCCGTCGCTGGTCCGACGGCTGGCCCTGGGGGCCGAGGACACGCTGGGCCGCGCCAACGTCGTGGGTGCCGAGGTGAGCGCGGCCCGGCTCCTGTCGATGTTCCCACCCGCGTCACGTACCGATGCGCTGCGCGTCTCGGGCTGGCTCGTGCGCCGGATGCGGCCCTGGTTGTCGCTGAGGCTGGATTACGCGCAGGTCGCCGAGACGTCCGGCACGCCGTCGCGCCTCGGCGCTCCCGACCGGTATCGCCTGGGCGCCTCCCCGGCGATGGTGAGGTGACCATGAACGGAATGAGAGTCGCACCGACCCCACGCGCCGCACGGGTCGTCGAGTCAACGGCCGTGAGACCGCAGTGGAGGGCGCTGGTGATGGCGATCGTCACAGTCATGATAGGCGTGGGGCACGGCCTCGCGCAGGATACCGCTTATGTGCCGGGCCCGGGGGACGTGCTCGACATCGAGGTCTACGCGTCCGGCGAGCGGCAGGAAACCTTCTCGGCCACCGTGAGCCCGACCGGGACCGTCACCTGTCCGCTGATCGGGGAGTTCACGCTCGGGAATCGGCCCCTGCCCGAGCTCGCCGCCACGATGGCCGAGGCCTTCGCCGCCGGCTACTACGTGCACCCCCAGGTCCTGATCAACGTCCGGCAGTACGCGGGCCGGGTCTCGATCCTGGGCGAGGTGCGGCATCCGGGTCTCTACCCGGTGGGCGGCCGGCTCACCCTGCTCGGCGCGGTCGAGCTGGCGGGGGGCGTCACCGATTTCGCCGCGGAGCGTCACGTCCATGTGCTGCGCAACGAGGGGGGCAAGCCGCGGCGCCTCGAGGCGGACCTCGGCCGGATCCGCAAGGGCAAGGAGCCGGACCTGGTACTGCAGCGGGACGATCGGATCGACGTGCCGCGACGCTGGTTCTGACCTGCCGGGAGGGCTGGGAGATGACGAGCGGAGAGCGTGAGGATCGGATGGACAGCGGATCGGTGTTCGCGATCCTCCACGGCCGCCGGCGGATGGTCGTGGCGGCGATGGTGGTCGGGAGCCTGGCCGGCGTCGGGCTCAACGTCGTCATGGCGCCGGTCTACCGCGCCCGCGTGCGCATCGAGATCCGGCGACCGCCCGACGCGTCCCTGCGCGGGCCGGCCAGCTTCCAGTCCGAGCTGGTCTCCATGTACACGGCGGCCGAGATGATCACCAGCCGCGGCCTGCTCAGCCGCATCGCCGACGAGTATCGGGGGCGGGGCTGGATCCGCGGCGGTCGACCGGCGTCCGACGGCCTGGGCGGGGTCATGCGCCGGCTCGGCGATCCCGACATCGGCTTCGGCGGAGGGCGCAAGGCCCCCACGGCACCGGCCCCGACGCGGATGGCGAACGATCTCGGCAGCGAGATCGACTGGCTGCAGACGATCGTCGCCGTCCGGCCGGTCCGCGACACCCGCCTGGTGGACGTCCTGGTCGAGCACACCGACTCGACGGCGGCGCGCGTCATCGCCGGGCGGATCGGGGAGCTCTTCGAAGGCTACGCCCGCGGCACGGCCACTCCGGCCGCGGACTCGAGCGCGTCCCTCGCCGCGGGGGGTGAGGCCTCGGGACCGGCGAAGCCGGCCGGCCCGGTGCTCGATCGGCCGGGGATGCAAGCCCGGTTGCGGATGCTCAACACCAACCTCGCCGACCTGACGCGCGCCCACCGCCAGGCCGAGGACGACCGCCTCGAGGCGGAGGCGCAACTCGAGCGGCTGCGGCGCGGGGCGGGGGACACGGCCGCCACGGACTGGGCCCAGGTCCCGGACCCGGGCGGCTCGCTCGGCTCGCTGCGCCGCGACCTGCGTGACTGTCAGGCGCGCCTGGCCAGCGCGCGGACCACCTACGGCCCGCGCCACCCGCACCTGCAGGAGATGGAGCGGGAGTGCACGGCGCTGCGCGCCAACGTGCAGCGCGAGATCAACCGCGCGATCGCCGACCAGCGGGCGCTGGTGGCGTCGCGCGCCGCGCGCGAGCGCGACCTGGGCGACGAGCTGGCGCGCACCGAGCGCGGGCTGCGCGCCGCCCTCGCCGCCGACCCGGGCGACGCCGCCGCCAGCGCCGAGGCGCAGGAGGTCGTCGCCTCGGTGCCGGCCATCGAGATCGTCGACGGCCCGATGGTCGAACCGCGCCCGGTGCGCCCGCACCGGCTGATGAACGTGGCCGTGGGTGGGCTGGCGGCGGCATTGCTCGCGAGCGCATTCGCGCTGTGGCGGCTCGGGGATCCGCGCACGCTGCGGACGCCCGAGGAGGTCGAAGCGGAGCTGGGTCTGCCGGTCCTGGGCCTGATCCCGAGACGCCCACGCCTGGCGCCGAACCGGGGGATGTCATGAGCGAGATCGTTCTCACCTCGCGGACCGCCGGGCGCCCGGTCGCCGCGGCGCCGCCGTCGTCACCGGCGCGGCCGGCGCCCGCTCCGCCCGAGCGGCTGTCGCCAGCGGCGCGCGATCAGGCCGGGTTCGAGGGCGCGTTCGAGAACGCGCTCGCCTCGGCCGTCCGCGGCCTGGTCGGGCGCGGGATGCGCACCCTGCTGATCACCAGCAGCGCGGCGGGGGAGGGCAAGTCCACGTTGACCGCCCACCTCGGACGCGCGCTGGCGCGCTCGGGCCGCGAGAGCGTCGTGCTGGTGGACGCCGACCCCTATCGCCCGACGCTGCGCCGGATCTTCGGCCTGCGCGGGGATCGCGGGCTCGGCGAGCTGATCGAGGAGACGTATCTCGCCGACCTCGCCCACCTGCAGGGCCTGTCGGTGGGTGTCGGAGACTGGATGGAGGTGCTGCGCGGCCAGCAGCGCACCGGTGACCTGGCGCTCCGCGAAGGCGACGTCGTCTGCGTCGCGCGCTTCGTCAAGGGCTCGCTCGCCTGCCTGATGGTCGGCGGGTCGCAGGACGGCGACCGCCTCGGCGATCGTCTCGTCCGCGCCGGGCGGATCGACCGGGAGCAGCGCGATGCCGCCCTGCGCCTGCAGGAGACCACCGGGCGCATGCTGGGCGATCTCCTGCACGCGCTGGGGTGGGTCGCGGCGGAGCACATCGCCGGCGTGGTCCGCGAGCAGGCGGCCGATCGCGTGCGCGTGCTGGTCGCCCTGGCGCAGCCCGAGTGCCGCTTCCAGGAGCTGGCGGAGGCGCACCTGCCGGCCTCGGGGGGGCGGACGCCCTGCGAACCCATCGACGCGGGCATCGACGCGTTGCTCGACGGCCGCATCGGCCGGTTCCTGCGCGACCCGCTGCTCTCCAACCAGGTGGCGTCCTGTCTGTCCGACACCGCGACCCGCAACCTGAAGGTCCTCCCCCAGGGCTCGCGGCCGTGCGACTTCATGCACGCGCCCTTCCTGTCGTCGTTCCCGTTGCTGATGGCCCGGCTGGCGCGCAGCCACGACATCGTGCTGGTGGACGCGCCGCCGGTCTCGCTGACCACGCCCACCGTCGCCCTCGCCGCGCGCGTGGACGGCGTCGTGATGGTGGTCAAGGCGGTGAGGTCGCGGCGACCGGCGGTGCGGCGGGCGGTCGAGGAGCTGCGCCGCGGCGGGGCGAACGTGCTGGGCGCGGTGTTGAACCAGGTGGATGTGGCCGGCGACGCGATGCTCACCCCGTACTACCGGGCCGCGGCCGCGGAACGCTGATCAGGAGGATCCCATGTCGGTCCAGTTGACTCGTGGCCAGGCCCCGGCCGTGGCCCCCGGCCGCGCCGAGCCCCACGTCCGGAAGGAGTTCCTCCCCTTCGCGGTGCCCATGCTGGGCGAGGAGGAGATCGCGGCCGTGGTCGAGTGTCTCCGGTCGGGCTGGCTCACCACCGGACCGCGGGCGGAGGCGTTCGAGCTGGCGTTCGCCGGCTTCCTCGGCTGCCGGCACGCCCTCGCCGTGACGTCCTGCACCGCCGCGCTGCACCTGGCGCTCGAGGCCGTCGGCGTGCGGCCGGGCGACGAGGTGATCACCTCGCCCATGACGTTCACCGCCACCGGGGCGGTGATCGAGCACCTCGGGGCGCGGCCGGTCCTGGTGGACTGCGATGCGGCGACCCTGAACCTCGACCCCGGGCTCCTGGAAGCGCACCTCACGCCCCGCACCCGGGCGATCATGCCGGTGCACTTCGCCGGCCATCCCTGCGAGATGGACCGCATCCTCGCCGTGGCCCGCCACCACCGCGTGGCGGTGGTCGAGGACGCGGCCCACGCCCTGCCCGCCGCCCATCACGGACGGCGCATCGGCACCCTCGGCGACGTGACGTGCTTCAGCTTCTACGTCACCAAGACCATCACGACCGGGGAAGGGGGCATGGCGACCACCGATCGCGACGACCTGGCGGAGCGCATGCGGACGATGCGCCTGCACGGCATGACCCGCGACGCGTGGAAGCGCTACCGCGGGGACGGGAGCTGGGCGTACGACGTGCTGGACGCCGGGTTCAAGTACAACCTCACCGACATCGCGGCGTCGATCGGCATCCACCAGCTGCACCGCTGCGATGCCTTCCACCTCCGCCGGCAGGCGATCGCGAGGCGTTACACCGCGGCCTTCGCGGGCCTGCCGGGGCTCGCGGTGCCGCCGCCGGTGGCCGGCGGCGTCCACGCCTGGCATCTCTACGTCATGCGGCTCGAGCCCGGCGCGTTGACGCTGGACCGCGACGGGTTCCTGCACCAGCTGCGGGTGCGCAACATCGGCGCCTCGGTGCACTTCCGGCCGCTCCACCTGCTCACCCACTACCGGCAGCGCTACGGATTCGTCGCCGGTGATCTGCCCAACGCGACGGCGGCGGCCGCCCGCGTCTTCTCCCTGCCGATCTATCCGCGCATGACCGACCAGGACGTGGACGACGTGATCGACGCGGTCCTGGAGATCGCGAGGGGGTACCGTCGATGACCAAGCGGATCGTGGACGTCACCCTCTCCGCCGTGGGACTGGTGGTGCTGTCGCCGGTCCTGGCGGTGATCGCCCTCGCCGTGTGGCTGGGCGGCAGCCCGGTCATCTACGCGCAGTGGCGGATGGGGCGCGATCTGCGGCCGTTCCGCATCTACAAGTTCCGCACCATGGTCCCGGGCGCCGACCGGATCGGCGGCGGACTGACCGTGGACGGCGATCCGCGCGTCACGCGGCTGGGCCGGATCCTCCGCGAGACCAAGCTCGACGAGCTGCCCCAGCTCTACAACGTGCTGCGCGGCGACATGAGCCTGGTGGGGCCGCGCCCCGAGCTGCCCCAGTTCGTGTCGCGGTTCCCGGAGGAGTACCGGGAGATCCTGAAGATCCGTCCCGGGATGACCGACCCCGCGTCGATCGCCTATCGCGACGAGGGCGCGCTGCTCAAGGACAACGAGGACCCGGAGGCGCACTACCTGCGGGTCATCCTGCCGGACAAGCTCCGGCTCGCCCGGCACTACGTGGCCCGCCACTCGGTGCTGCTCGAC